>JACYMF010000076.1 GCA_015272165.1 Cyanobacterium sp. T60_A2020_053 | reverse complement strand
ATGAATTATGAATTATGAATTATGAATTATGAATTATGAATTATGAATTATGAATAATTAATTATCTTCCTCTGCTTCCCTTTCACCCTTTCACCCTTTCACCCTTTCACCCTTTCACCCTTTCACCCTTTCTCCCCTTCTCCCCTTCCTCCCTAAGAGGGATTGGTGGTGATAGTCAAAACTTGGGGAGGAGTAGCATCGGGAGGGTAAAGAAACTCTACTGATACCAAGCGGTTACTCTCAGGAGGTAAAGTTAGAGTGAGTAAATCTTCTCCCTGTTGCCCTCTGGTTTGTACTAAGTGAAAATAACGCCAACGGGGTATATTTTGCTCATCGTTATACTTTACTTGCACCATGCCCCGAAAAAACACCTGATTAAATTCGCCATATTCGATGGTAGGTGCATCAGTTTTCAATGGTGTAGAAATATTTATTTTCACGGTTTTCGGTGTATTGTGGGGATTACTCAGGGGTAAAGTGAGATTATATTTAACTCCGTAGTTGCCATGGGCGCTGTAAGCCGTGTCATCATAGCGCACGTCGAGGGGCGCTGTTTGAATTTGCCCTGTGCCAAATGTGCCTCCCACTAAGCTACTGAGGGGATAAACAAATTTTTGATCTGCTTTAGGAATGGTTAAAATACGACTGTCAGGGGAGTCTAATAAGTCAGCCTTCCACTCATTACCGATGGCAACTCCAGCCACTCGTCCGTAAATAATATTTCCGCCACTGTTGGGGGCGGAGGGCGCTCGATCTCTAGGGCTTGATATATTTCCATTCCGTAGCAATTCTTCCCATTGAGAAAGGCTAGGGGGATTATCTTCCCCTTCTCCATACATGGCTAAACTAGCTAAATGTACTTTCCCATCGCTGTTAATTTGTACATAACTAGAGCGCCCGTTGAGTTTTGGCTCAAGATTTTGTACTGGAATAGGCAATGATAATATCATCCTACTACTTTGAGGGGGTATCGTCAAGAGGGGAGGGAAAATATCTTGTCTTTTCCGTTGTAAGATGTCTCCCATGACTCGACTGCCGGGACCTGCGAAGGCGGTGCGACTTTCGATTTGGGGTGGCAATTTGACAAAGGGGGCATCGGGCTGACTGAGGTAGGTAGCGCCCGTCAAAATATTTAAGTTAACTGGTTTATCGCTGGGATTGTGAGCAATTACACCTAAGTAAAGAGTTCTAGTATCGTCTGGTGTCACTGCTTTTGCCACATGGTGCGCAAAAATATCAAATCGACCCTCAAAAGTATAAGGGAGATGGGCGCTGGGATGTTTTTTCCCTTCTTGGGGGAAAGTGGATAACAAAATACCTTCTGCTAAAACTAATTCGGGGCTATTGCTATTAAAGACGGGAATTTGATTTAATTCTCCATTTAATGGTCTAATTATGGGAGTTTGAGCGATAATTTGCTCCGATGATAGAGTTAAGGGAGGAGCAAAAAATAAACTTAGTAGTTCTAACATATTGTAATTCTATGTTCTTTTTGAAAATTATCTTATCACAGAAGGCAAGAGGCAAAAGGGGTGATAATAATTCATTGCCCTCACAACACCGCTTTTTCAACACCCCCTATTTAGTATCTCCACAAAATATTTTAACTAGCAAATTTATTTCAACAATTTTTAAATCATTCTACCAACTTTTTGGTTGAAAATTATCTCCGTTTAAAATAGTTATATTTTCTCCCGTTTGTGCTAAAACAAATAGCCCTTGACGATAAGCATATTTATGAGCGCCCCCCTCCATTTCTATTCCTGCTACTGCTCCGTATAATTCTTTATCTTTATATTCGGGAAAAAATTCCTTAAATTCTCGTAAATCTATGATAAATTCTTTCACATCTTCTACACTTAAACTGCTTTTAACTTCCACCGCTAAAATATGATTTTCATTAGTAACTAAAATATCAATTTCCAGAATTTTATTAGCTAATTTTTTCTTAACTCTTTGACTCACTTGATGTACAGGAATACCACGATTAATGAATAAACTTTCGCAGGAGGGCGCTACCATATTTTCCACAAAGCGCCCCCAGCGCCCGCCCAACGCACCAATTTCTTTACTTAATCTACTAATTTGCAAATCCGTTTTTTGCATACGCCTGTCTGTTTCTTGAAAGAGTTGCTCTGTTTTCAATGATTCTTCTTTGAGAATACGCTCTGTTTCTTGAAAACGTTGATTTGTTTCTTGAAAACGTCGCTCTGTTTCTTGTTGAGAAACCACTAATTCATTTTGTTTTTTGCTCACTTCCGCTAAAATTTCCCACACATCATCCATAGTTGTAGCCATGATATTTTTCTTTTTCAGTTTTTGATAAGTTTATTTATTTTAACAAATTTTTGCTTGGAAATTATCTCCATTTAATATAGTTATGTCTTATCTCCTTTGTGCTAAAACAAATAACCATTAACAATAAGCATATTTATCAGCGCCCGTCACCATTTTTAACAAATTTTTCTAACCATTTAATATCTATTTTGCCTTGATTATTGTAAATGATTTTATCACAGTTATACCATAATTTAGGTATTTTATAACCTGATATTTTATCTTTAATTTTATTTTTAATTTCTTCATTCTTAATACTATTAGTAATAGGAGTATAAACAGCAGTAATAACTTCTCCCCAATAATCATCTTTTGTAGCAAAAACAACCACATCTTTGACTAACTTAGTTGCGAAGATAACTTGCTCAATTTCCAAAGGATAAACATTTTCTCCTCCAGTAATTATTTTCTGATTATTTCTACCTATTATATGTAAATATTGTTGTGAATCTTGATGACCAATATCATCAGTAATAAATACTTTAATCTTTTTTCGTTGAGGATAATATCCTTGAAAAAGAGAAGTAGATTTTATCGCAACTACTCCAGTTTTTTCGGTTGATAAATGTTTTTGTATCAAAATTTGAGCATGGGGTAAACATTGACCATTACTATTATTTCCAGCTAAAAAATCATCAGGTTTTAAAATAGTAATTCCTGACGCTGTTTCTGTCATACCGTAGGTTAAAGCTAGATTAATTTGCTGATGACGACAACTATCTTTTAATGTTTCAGAGGTAGCACTTCCCCCTACTAAAATTGTTTGAAAATGTTTTAACCATTGTGATTGATTCTCTAAAATAAATTTTAATTGAGTTGGCACAAGAGATATAAAAAAATCATCATAAATATAATTAATTTGAGTTGCTTTTTTTATATCTTGATAAGATGTAATAACTATTTTTCCTTTACTATAAAATGATCTAACAATTTGCATTAAACCGCTAACATGATAAAGGGGTAAACAACAAAAGGAGTTAATATTTTCTATGTGCCAAAATCTTTTAAAACTTTCAGCAGAAGCGGTTAAACTTTCCCAAGTATGAATGGCAAATTTGATTTTTCCTGATGTGCCTCCCGTAGGAATCATTATCCCTGCAAACTTAGGTTTTAATCCATGATATTGTAGCCAATTTAGTGATTTTAATTTATTTTGACTGTCAAAGATAATTTCTGGTGTGATGATTTTTGTTACTTGTACTAATTCTTTTTCTTGCCAATGGGGATTTAAAAGAAATACACAAGACTGAGTGATTATACTAGCGAGGAGGGCGCTGGTAAATTCAAGGGGATTTTCCTCGCAAATAGCGATAATATTTATGTTATTACTGTAAGATTTAATTTGCTTAATTTTGTTTTCTGTAGCGATAATTAAATCATTTTGGGGAATATTAATAATTAATTCCTGAGAGTATAATCTTTCTAAGATATTATGTTGATCATCCATTAGTGTAACTGTCGATTAGCAATCTTATTGTTTGTTGTGAAAGTTATCAAAAACCTCGAACATATTAAAATTTTTCAAAAAATAGCATTTTTCTAACGTATTTTAGGCATAAGCGCCCGAATACAGTCGATTTCTATTATAAATCCTCAAAAAGTCCAAAGTAATTATTGATTTATTAAAAAATTGAGGTGAACAAAGATTAAGATGATGTAAGATATAATATAAAAACAAAAATGGAGGCTAAGGAGCGCTAATGGGTGATTTCAGTCCTTATGAAACACTAGGAGTAACGGAATCTGCATCTTTTGAAGAAATCCAAACCGCAAAACAAAACTTAGAAAGACTGCATGAAGGAGAGACGAAACTGTTAGAAACTATTGATATGGCTTATGATGCTATTATCATGGAGCGTTTGCGCCTAAGACAAGAAGGTAAAATTAAAGTACCTGAACAAATTCGCTTCCCAGAGAAAGTCACCCCTGCCCCCAAACTATCTCCCAATTACCCCCGTATAAATGCTCAAACTCCCCCATGGTTACAAAATGTAGTCGATCAGCCTACAGTTAAAGAAATTGCAGTGAGTGGTAGTATTTTTACTGTTTTAACTGGGATTAGTCTTTTTAGTCAAGACCCCCAAACTTTACCTCTCTTATTAACTTTGGGAGTGGCTACCAGTTGTGTGATTTTACTAAGAAAAAATGGTCGGTTTTGGCGCGCTGTAGGTTTAACTTTTGCTTCTTTTGTGGTAGGGGTTTTATTTAGTTCTCTTATTTTTAATTTACTGGTTAATTCTGGTTTAATGATTAATTTTTCTTCTGAACAATTTGTGAGTTTTATTACTTTCTTTTTATTGTGGTTAGTTAGTAACTTTACTCGTTAATTATCTATTCTTTTCCCTTGCTCTACTAGGGAAAAAGTCTTACCTTTATTTCTGTATGTTTTAGTATATTAAGATCAAGTATTTAAATTGACAAGATTAAACAGTAATCTATCTATGATACAATTTTGTTAATTAGTGCGATTTTATTCAAGGCTCAATTAAATACACCGAATATTAGTTAATAGTGATGAATAATCATGAGCAAACAAAAAAATTATTATAGATTAGGTGTGCTGTGTGCTGAAAATGAAGATTGGGAAGAAGCATTAAATTATTTTAGTAAAGCAATAAAAATAGACCCAAATTTTGCTGATGCTTATTTTTACAGAGGAACAATTTTAGAAAAACAAGGTTTTTTTCAAAGGGCAGAATCAGATTTTAGGAAATATAATGAATTGAAGGGAAAAAATTTTACTACTAATACAAATTCTTTTAATCATATCAACAAAGGAAACAATAATCTCTCTAAAATAGGTTTTTTAAATAACAAATTTGCTTTTATCTGTATAATATTTAGCAGTATTTTATTTTTATTTTTGATAACAAATATTCGTAAAAATCTAAAATTTTTACAAGCAATAAATAATTATTTTGATGAGAATGTACAATCCCAAAACTCTTTAGATTTAACAAAAGAAGTTTTTGACAGTTATGGTGGCGACGTGAAAGCCATACAGACAGGACAAGTATTTTGTCAGTTTATGAAACAAGAATTTCCTATAGCCAATCAATTCAATATTTCAGAGCAGGAATTAAAAGAAAATGCAGGAGAATATATAGCATTTTTAATACACACAACATCTTTAGTTGGTGAGTATTTCTCACAAGGAGATAGTCCTAGTTTTTATAGTATTCTGCAAGGTAATATCAATCGCGATCAGCCCCCAGAAATAGCATCTATTGCTAGTGCGATTACCTATTCCGCAGTTGAAGTTTATTGTCCAAAATATAAACAATTATATCGGTTAAAATGATCAATTTTAACCAAAAATTAACTCAAAATTTTAGATAACTTACGAGGGCTTTGTAACTTAATTGATAATAAGTAATTGTTAAGATTTTTGCCAATTTTTCCACAGTAAAGGAATTGGATCAAGATTAATCTCTAAAGGACAAATGGAGTCTAGCCCTCTAACTATAGAACAATAATGAGGATGATTAATCATTTCTAAAAAATTATTTTCTAATATTGCTCTCGTTTTTATTCCAGCTAATCTATAAGGCATACATTTTGTTTCTAAAAAATCAAGCTGATATATCCCTCTTTGTGGAGTTATATCGATAACAACACCATTACAAAATATTTGCCAATGATTATTATAAGCACGATTTTCTTTTCCCTGTTGTCTATGTTCTCGACTACCAATTCTATTAATAATACCAGAAGTTATAGTATTATATTTTTGCCATTTAATTTTTAAATATTTATCTTTATTTTCTTTTTTAAAATTTTTAATAACAGCCGCCGCACCTTTAGCTGTTGTATTGGTGGCATCATATTTAAGATAAATAGTAGTTAGAGAATTTTGAGTTGATTTTTTTTGTCCTATTAAATAGATTTTTTTAGCTATTTTGCTTAGTAAGATTTTAAAAGTAATTTCGGAAGGTATAAGATTAGGGCTTATTACTTTTGTGTTATTTAATAATGGTTTATACAAGTCTATAAAATATTTTTCAGCTAAATCTAAATCATCTTCACTCCACATTAACCAAGCTATTTTTACGGGGTATTTTTGATTAATTTCTTCTAGTTGGTATTTTCGATGATGGGTTTTCCATCTTTGCTGTATATTTTTTGCTTGACCAATATAGTGGATAATATTTTTGGAATCATAAGCAAAATAAATACCGCTACAATGTGGCAAAAAATTTAAGTCGTCAAACGAAACATAGGGTAAATCGGTAAAATATGTTTTAAATAAGCTAGTTTGCATTTAAGTCGTTAGGAGAAGGTAAGCAAAATTTAGTTTTAACTTTAAAAACTTAATATTATATTAAATTGATGAAAAGCTATATTTGACTAATCGTATTTTTATAAAAATCAGGAGATGGTGAACCCCTTAATAAACCTTCGATACTAATATCTTCGTCTATTTCTTCCCAATGAATACCGTAACCGCCCCCGCAAATTTGCCACTGATTTAATTGTTCAATATTAGCTCTTAATAGGCGAGGATACCAAACTAAAGGTACTTTTATGGTTCTTCCATCCATTATTTCTACCGATAAATTATTATTATCAATTACAACGTTTTTAACTTTTATGTCAGAAAAAATACTCATTCTATACCTCTAATATCAAGTTCGGATAATCCGTTATAAATAGATGGTATCTTCGCAATTTCCCCACCGTGTAATGAATTACACGGCTAACATTATCCCGTTCAATAAATTGAACTAAGATTATGTTGGATTGATTTATAAGTGTTCGCGCAGCGGCAGCCTTCGGCTGATCAAACGGACTTGATATAAAAAATTTGTTTGATTTTCTTCTACTATTAACTGAATTTTCCTTAATTCTTTACTTGAAAATCCGATATTTCTGGCTAAAAAATAAAAATGATACCCCTTACTAAATTGAGTTTCAGCTTTAAGAATCTTAATCTTATGTTAAATTTCTGACAAAAAACTAAGCAAATCTAAAAATCTTCCTATAATGTGATCAATAATCAAGAGAGAGAAAGAAAAGCTAGACTTAATATTTTCTTTAGATTTAAACGATTCAACACCAAAATTTAGGAAGCAATTATGACCGTAAATAATATACCAAAGAAACAGGGATTATACGATCCACAAAATGAACATGATGCCTGTGGTGTGGGTTTCGTGGTCAATAAAGATGGCAAAAGGTCCCATGAAATAGTCCAACAAGCCTTAACTATATTAATTAGTTTAGATCATCGGGGGGGATGCGGTGCAGAACCAAATACGGGGGATGGCGCTGGGGTTTTAATGCAGTTACCCCATGATTTTATAGCGCACGAAGCGCAAAAACTTGGTTTTTCTTTACCGAATTTCGGAGATTATGCGGTAGGCATGATTTTTACTTCCCCTGATGAATCTGAGAGATTACAAGCTAGAGCATTATTTGAGCAAGTTGTCAAGGAAGAAGGACAAAAAGTTTTAGGGTGGCGTGATGTGCCGACAGATAATAGTGATTTAGGAAAAAGCGCCCTCCGCACTGAGCCTCATGTACAGCAAGTATTTATCGCTAAAAATGAAGAAATTAAAGATAATTTAACCTTTGAGAGAAAATTATTTGTCATTCGGAAAAGATCGCACAATGCTATTAAAGCGCCCTCCATCGATGAATATTGGTATCCCTGTAGTATTTCCAGCCGTACCATTGTTTACAAAGGAATGTTGCGCCCCAAACAAGTAGGCAAATATTACCTAGACTTGCAAAACCCTGAACTACAAAGCGCCCTCGCCTTAGTGCATTCCCGTTTCAGTACCAATACATTTCCCAGTTGGGAGAGGGCGCATCCTTATCGATACATTACCCATAACGGCGAAATTAACACCCTTAGAGGTAATACAAATTGGATGCACGCGCGCACCGCCTTATTTAAGTCAGAATTATTTGGCGAGGATATGGCAAAAATCCAACCAATTATTAACATGGATGGTAGCGACTCCCTCATTTTTGACAACGCTTTAGAAATGTTGGTATTGAGTGGGCGCAGTTTACCCCATGCCGTCATGATGATGATACCAGAACCTTGGACGGGTCATGAGTCCATGAGTGCTGAAAAACGGGCATTTTATCAATATCACTCCTGTTTGATGGAACCTTGGGATGGTCCAGCTTCCATCGCTTTTACCGACGGGCAACAAATCGGCGCTATTTTGGATCGCAATGGTTTGCGCCCTTCCCGTTACACCGTCACCAAAGATGGTTTAGTGATTATGGCATCGGAAGCAGGTGTATTACCCATCGAGCCAGAAAGGATTGAAAGTAAAGGTAGATTGCAACCCGGACAAATGTTTTTAGTGGACATGGGCGCTGGGCGTATCGTCAGCGATGAAGAGGTGAAACAACCGATTATTACTGCCCAACCTTATCAGCAGTGGTTAGATGAGTATTTATATACTATTGATGATCTTGCCCTCACCCCCAACCCCTCTCCCACAGGAGAGGGGAGTAATGCCCTCACCCCCAACCCCTCTCCCACAGGAGAGGGGAGTTTGACGGCGCTACAGCAAACTTTTGGTTATAGCTTTGAAGATGTGCGGATGTTACTCGCACCTATGGCAGAAAATGGAGTTGAGGCCATGGGCGCTATGGGTATTGATACCCCTCTAGCGGTGTTGAGTGATAAACCGAAATTACTTTATGACTACTTTAAGCAACTTTTTGCCCAAGTTACCAATCCTCCCATCGATTCCATCAGGGAAGCCATCATCACCTCCGCAGAAACCACCATCGGCGCTGAAGGTAATTTACTTGATCCTCAACCAGAAAGTTGTCATCTTATCGCGCTGAAAACCCCTGTTATTACTAATGAGCAATTAGCGATTTTAAAATCTCTTACCCCTCTTGAAACCCCTCTCCCCGTGGGAGAGGGGCTAGGGGTGAGGGCTGGTCATAATTTTAAAGCTGAAACCTTCTCAATTCTATTTAACCCCAAAGATGAGGTAAAAGGTGTACAAAATGCCTTAGAAAACCTTTTTAGTGCTGTGGACGAAGCAATTAAAGAGGGTTGCACCCATGTTATTTTAAGTGATCGGGGTGTGAATAAAGATAAAGCGCCCCTCCCCGCCCTTTTAGCGGTATCTGGTTTGCATCATCACTTGATTAATAATGGTACAAGAACCAAAGTTGGTTTAATTTTAGAATCTGCTGAACCGAAGGAAGTTCATCATTTTGCGGTATTGTTAGGTTATGGTTGTGGCGCTATTAATCCCTATTTGGCTTATGAAACCATGGCACAGATGATTGAAGAAAAATTGATCACTTCTGTGGATTATGATACTGCCGTTTACAACTACATCAAATGTGTCACCAAAGGAGTGATTAAAATTGCGTCTAAAATCGGTATTTCCACTATCCAAAGCTATCGAGGCGCGCAAATTTTTGAGGCGGTGGGTTTAAATAAAGCGGTTGTTGATCAATATTTTACCCGCACTGCTTCACGGTTGGAGGGCGCTGGTTTGGATGTTATCACCAAAGAAACTATCATGCGTCATCATCAGGGTTTCCCTGAAAGAGATGTTAACAATCACACCCTTGATGTGGGTGGTGAGTATCAATGGCGCAAAGATGGCGAAGCGCACCTCTTTAACCCTCAAACTATCCATACTTTACAACAGGCGGTGCAACAGGGGGATTATCAACTGTTTAAAAAATATTCCCAGATGATTAATAATGACGGTAAACATTATTTTCGTTTACGGGATTTACTGGAGTTTAAGCAACGGGAAGCTATTCCCATGGAAGAAGTTGAACCCATTGAAAATATTATGAAGCGCTTTAAGACGGGCGCTATGAGTTACGGTTCGATTTCCCAAGAAGCGCACGAAGCCCTAGCTATTGCCATGAATCGCATTGGCGGTAAATCTAACACGGGAGAAGGGGGCGAGGACGAAGGGCGCTATACTTGGACGAATGAAAATGGCGACTCGAAAAATAGTGCCATTAAACAGGTGGCTAGTGGGCGCTTTGGTGTCACCAGTTTATATCTTTCTCAAGCAAAAGAGATTCAAATTAAAATGGCGCAAGGTGCAAAACCGGGTGAAGGGGGACAATTACCCGGTAAAAAAGTTTATCCTTGGATTGCGAAGGTGCGCTATTCTACTCCCGGCGTAGGTTTGATTTCTCCTCCTCCTCACCATGACATCTATTCCATTGAGGATTTAGCGGAATTAATTCACGATTTGAAAAATGCTAACCGTGAGGCAAGAATTAACGTTAAATTAGTTTCTGAGGTGGGTGTCGGCACTATTGCTTCTGGAGTGGCAAAGGCAAAAGCTGATGTTGTCCTGATTTCGGGCTATGATGGGGGGACGGGCGCTTCTCCTAAAACTTCCATTAAACACGCTGGATTACCATGGGAATTAGGACTTGCTGAAACCCATCAAACTTTATTGCTCAATAACCTCCGTAGCCGTATTGTGGTGGAAACCGATGGACAAATGAAAACGGGGCGTGATCTCGCTGTGGCGGCGTTGTTGGGCGCTGAGGAGTACGGATTTTCTACCGCTCCTTTGGTGACATTGGGCTGTATCATGATGAGAGTATGTCATCTCAACACTTGCCCTGTGGGAGTTGCTACCCAAAACCCTGAATTACGAGCTAAATTTACAGGCGATCCGGCTTATACTGTTAATTTCATGAAGTTTATGGCGCAGGAAATGCGTGAAATCATGGCGCAGTTAGGCTTCCGTACCGTTGATGAAATGGTAGGGCGTACAGATGTACTAGAGCCAAAACAAGCTATTGATCATTGGAAAGCAAAAGGGATTGATATTTCCCCGATTTTATATCAACCTGATGTTGATCCTAACAGTCCTCGCCATTGTACTGTAAAACAGGATCATGCTTTAGAACAATCTTTGGATATGACGAAATTATTAGATTTATGTCAACCAGCTATCGAAAGAGGAGAAAAAGTCAGCGCCACTTTACCCATTACCAATATTAATCGTGTGGTGGGGACAATTTTAGGTAATGAGATTACGAAAAAACATTGGCATGGTTTACCAGAGGATACAGTACATTTGAAGTTTTTTGGTAGTGCTGGACAGAGTTTCGGGGCATTTGTACCAAAGGGAGTCACTTTGGAATTAACGGGAGAAGCTAATGATTATATCGGTAAGGGTTTAAGCGGTGGCAAAATCATTGTTTATCCTGATGCTAAATCGACTTTTGAGGCGGATCAAAATGTCATCATCGGTAATGTGGCTTTTTATGGCGCTACGGCTGGGGAAGCCTATATTTCTGGTATCGGCGGAGAGCGCTTTTGTGTCCGTAATTCTGGGGTAACTGCTGTGGTGGAGGGCGCTGGCGATCACGGTTGTGAGTATATGACTGGTGGTAAAGTAGTTATTCTCGGTGTAACTGGGCGTAATTTTGCGGCTGGGATGAGTGGCGGTGTTGCCTATGTCTTAGATGAAAAAGGTGATTTTGCTACCCGTTGCAATACGGAAATGGTGGGTTTAGAAACCCTTGATGATGCTTCAGAAATTGCTGAGTTAAAACAGTTAATTGTTAAACATCAACAGTTAACAGGTAGTAAAAAAGCGAATAAAATTCTTGCTAATTGGCATGAAAATATCAGTAAATTTGTGAAGGTAATGCCAAGGGATTATAAGCGTGTTTTAGAGGCATTAAAAGAGGCGATTAATTCTGGTTTAACTGGTGATGAGGCGTTGAATGCCGCTTTTGAAGCCAATGCCCAAGATGTTGGGAGAGTCGGCGGAAGTTAGGTTTATTCCAAAATTTAGATGAAGAGAGGTGGGCAATGAAAAGTATCTGCTCAAAATTTTATCTTCCTGAGTATGGGTTTGCCCTAAATCAGCAACGCCAATAATACTAATAGTGGTCATATTCTGCTATGATAAGATTTCCAAACTGTGTCAAGCTGAACTAATTAAAAATATTTTGATGTTGAAAAAGAATAACTTTGATTCAGGACAAATTATGTATCGCAGTGATGAGTTAATGGAAGCGGCATCCAACCGCTACAAAATCACTGTGCAAGTGGCAAAAAGGGCGAAACAAAGACGTTTTGAAGATTTTGATAATCTTGAAGAGGTGATGAAACCTGTGTTAAGGGCTATCATTGAAATGTCCGATGAGTTGACTCAACCTGAAATTATCAGTGATGATTAATTTGAAAAAATACCGCCCTAGACGGCGGTTAATAGTTTTACTAAGTTTATTTACTTTCGGTTACGGTATGGTAGGGGTGATGGGCGCTGGTTTTGCTCAAAATAGTCTTTCGCCTCAAAATTTGCGCCCTGAAGAAGTGGCAACTCTAGTATATAAGCAGATTCCTGATTTTCCCATAGAAAATGATTATGAAAGGGTGGAAGGGGGAAAAGCTGAAAATCACACTCTGATTAGTCGTTTTATTCGTTACCATCAGTTTGTGAAATCCCGTGCTACAGTTTTTCGTTTAGATTGGAAATTGACTTTCGCTGATTATTTAGGGGTAAATGAAACTATCCAAGAAGAGCGCTATCCGGGTTATGCTACTTTAACAAAAAATCCTTTTTCTCGTGATCTTCAAATTATTACCAGTTTAACCCGTGAACAACGGGAAGAATTAATTAATGTTTTGATGGGGATTTATCAGCCTCCAACCTCTCCCCAGTCTTCTTCTGAGTCTTTGTCTCCTGCTTCTTCTCCTGTTATTTTGCCAACGGGGAAGGGCGCTGATTTATTGCGTTAACTAATGTGGTTACCTTTCTTTACCACAACTTAACAGAGAATATATCGAATTCTAAATGAGTATCTGAACTTTAAGATAGCAGTATAACCTACCTCCAACTAAGGTTTGGTTACAATGGGAAGGGTAATCGTTGATATTTTCTAATGAAACAATTTTTAAAACAAACTTTAGCTAGTTTTATCGGTAGTGTTGCTGGTTTATTATTTCTTTTTGCCCTCAGCACTGGGGGTTTATTTTTGTTTATTATGGCTTTAATGTTAAGTAGTAATAATCCTCAAATTGAAAATCAATCGGTATTAGTTTTTGATCTTAGCAGTCAAATTACTGATAGTAATAACCAGCGCCCTCTCCCTGCTTTTCTTAACCCTGAAAGTAGCAACAATCTTAGTTTAAGACAAGTTATTAACGCTATTAATAAGGGTGCGGAAGATAAGAAAATTTCGGCTTTATTCTTAGATGGTAGTAAGGGTAATATTAATTTAGGTTATGGTAGTTTAGCAGAATTGAAAACAGCTTTAGAAAACTTTAAAAGTAGCGGTAAAAAAATTATTACTTATCATAATTCTATTTCAGAAAAAGATTATTATTTAAGTTCTATTGCCGACGAAATTAATCTCAATCCCTTGGGGGCTTTAGAGATGAATGGTTTAAGCACTTCACAATTATTTTTTGCCTCTGCTTTAGATAAATATGGTATTGGGGTACAAGTAATTAGAGTGGGCAAATATAAATCAGCAGTAGAACCTTTTACTAGAGATAATTATAGCACAGAAAATAGAGAACAAACTAAAGAGTTATTAACTAATTTATGGGATTCATACTTAAATGAAGTCAGCGAAAATAATGGTTTAACATCTCAAAATATTAACAACATTGCCGATAGTTTTGGTATTATTGAAGCCAAAAAAGCACAAGAATTAAAATTAATTGATAAGACTGCTTATATTGACGAAATTAGAGATGATTTTAGAACGATTACTAACACTGAAAAAGACAATTTTCCTCAAGTTACTATTAAACAATATCTCAGTCGAACCACAACCAATCAAGGGGCAGAAAATAAAATCGCCATTCTTTATTTAGAGGGTAATATCGTTGATGGAGAAGGTAATATTGGCGAAGTCGGTGGATTACGCACCGTTGCGGAAATCAAAAAAATTCGAGAAGATGAGAATATTAAAGGGGTAATAGTGAGGATTAATAGCCCGGGGGGAAGTGCGCTGGCATCAGAATTAATTGCCAGAGAATTAGATATAACAGCCCAAGAAAAACCAATCGTTATTTCTATGGCTGATGTGGCAGCTTCTGGTGGTTATTGGATTGCCACATCGGGAGAAAAAATATTTGCTAATGACGGCACAATTACGGGTTCAATTGGTGTTTTTGGTTTACTATTTAATTTAGAAAATCTTACTAAAAATAATGGCATTAATAGTGACGTTATTAAAACTAATCAGTTAGCAGATTTAAGTAATAATTTTCGCTCTAAAAATCCTCAAGAAATAGCCGTTTATCAAGAAAGTGTTAATCAAATTTATGATCTTTTTTTAGAAAGAGTGGCAAAGGCTCGTAATTTGAGTATTCAAGAGGTTAATAATATTGCTCAAGGTCGAGTTTGGTTAGGAAATAATGCCCAAGAAATTGGTTTAGTTGATGATATTGGTGGTTTAGAAAGTGCCATTAATTATCTTACAGAAAAACTTACTTTAGGAGATAATTATGAGATTAAAGAATATCCAGAGTTAAGAAACTGGGAGAATGAGTTATTAACCGCTATTGAAAATACTGATTTAGCTCAAAATAAATTAGATTCTATCGCTATTTTTAACCAAATTTGGGAGTATAATTCTGATTTAGATTTAGCTAATATTCTGAAAAAACCTAATCGAGTTTATAGCATTTTACCTTTTAAATTTGACATTAATTAGGGGTTGCTGTTTCAAAGTAGGTATCAAAATAATCTGCCCTCACCCCCAACCCCTCTCCCGCAGGAGAAGGGAGCAATATTTTCTAATAAGTAGATAAGCAAAATTAATTGTGATTTTTATTTTTCTTAAAGCTATGATAACAAGGGGTTTAAACCCCTTGCCCATATACAATTAATTTTGCACGATAACTTAATTAAACGTGCTTTATTGATCTAAAAATGCGCTGTAATTGCCAGAACCAATTTAGTATTACTATATTTGGGCTAGGAGCCCGATATACTGTAAAAAAGTGATAAAATAGGTTGTTGACAAAATGCTTAAACTATGCACTAACTGCATAAAACAATTAAATTTTATTGGCAACTTCGCAATTTTGAATAAGGGGAAAATATGGTAGCTTCAGTTAGTAAGGCTTCAATCTACGAGCCAAAAACTAGGGAAATTGCTCTGGAATTAATCCAGACTACGAGACAGAAAGGTAATATTTTTAGTAAGCTCAAAGAGCAAATGCAATTTGATGACAAATTGATGAATTGGACCATGAGTAACCCCGGATTGCGGGTACAACTGTTCAGATTCATTGATGCGTTACCTGCATTACAAAGTAATTCAGAAATAGCGCGCCATCTCCAACAATACCTCACCACAGATGAAGTGGAGTTGCCCGGCGCCCTCAAAACCATTTTGAATTTTAGTGAACCAAATTCACCACCAGCGCACCTCGCCTCAGCCACTATCACGAAAGCGGTGGAAACATTAGCCTATAAATATATTTCTGGAGAGACGATAAAAGAAGTAATTAAAGCGGTGGAAAAAATGCGCAAAGAAAAAATGGCATTCACCATCGACTTATTGGGAGAAGCGGTTATAACCGAAGTAGAAGCGCAATCATATTTACAAAATTATCTCGACTTAATCACCGAATTAAGTCAACAAGCCCAAAAATGGTCTAATATCCCCGAAATTGACCAAGCAGACGGGCAAAATCTCCCTAAAGTGCAAGTATCCGTCAAATTAACTGCATTTTACTCCCAATTTGACCCCGTTGACCCCGAAGGAAGCAAAGAAATCGTTTATCAGCGCACGAAACAACTACTCCGACACGCTGAAAAATACGGCGCGGCGGTGCATTTTGACATGGAACAATATGCCTACAAAGATGTTACCATCGCGCTGTTACAAGAGTTGTTGATGGAAGAAGAATTTAAACAGCGCACGGATATTGGTGTCACCATTCAAGGATATTTGCGCGACTCCATGAATGACTTGCAAAGTTGGCTTGATTGGGCTAAAAAACGGGGTAATCCTATTACAGTGCGATTGGTGAAGGGCGCTTATTGGGATCAAGAAACCATCAAATCTCAGCAAAATCACTGGCAACAGCCCGTATTTAACCAAAAAGCGGAAACTGATGTTAATTATGAAAATTTAACTCGTCTTCTCTTAGAGAATCATCAATATTTGAAGGGCGCTATCGCTTCCCACAACGTGCGCACTCAAGCGCACGCCATCGCTATCGCCGAAACCTTGCAGATACCAAGAAGCCGTTTTGAGTGCCAAATCCTCTACGGCATGGGTGAAACCCTCGCTAAAGCCATCGTGAAAAGAGGGCATCGAGTCAGAGTTTATTCTCCTTACGGGCGCTTGTTACCCGGTATGGCTTATCTCATTCGTCGTTTACTAGAAAATACCGCTAATAGTTCCTTTTTACGCCAAAATTCCGAAGAAAAACCCGTTGATGAATTAATTGCACCCCCTCAAGTGCTGGAATCTCTGCCTAGCTTCAAAAATCAGCAGTTTCCCGGCGCCCCTGACACTGATTACGGGCGTGAAGATAATCTCAACAAAGCTAGAGAAGCCTTACAAACCGTTAAAAATCAGTTAGGTAAAACCTATTTACCTCTCATTAACGGGGAATATGTCGAAACTGAGAGTTATATCGATTCTGTTAACCCTTCCAATCCTAGGGAAATTGTCGGTAAAATCGGTTTAATTTCCATCGCCCAAGCAGATGAAGCCATGGCAAGTGCCAAAGAAGCCTTTAAAACATGGAGTAAAACTCCTGTGAGGATTAGGGCTGGAATTTTGCGCAAAGCAGGGGAAATTATGGAAACGAGACGCCATGAATTAACCGCTTGGATGTGTTATGAAGTGGGTAAAATCATCAAAGAAGGGGATCCAGAAATCTCTGAAGCCATTGATTTTTGTCGCTATTATGCTGATGAAATGGAACGTTTAGATCAAGGTTATAATTATGATGTTGCCGGGGAAAATGATCGTTATTTTTATCAACCCAAAGGCATTGCGCTGATTATTTCCCCTTGGAATTTTCCCTTTGCTATCGCTACTGGCATGACGGTGGGCGCTTTAGTTGCTGGTAATTGCGCTTTATTGAAACCTGCTGCCACTAGCACGGTGATTGGCGCGAAAATTGCGGAAATCTTGGTGGAAGCTGGGATTCCTGCTGGTGTGTTTCAGTATATACCGGGTAAGGGTTCAGTGGTGGGTGATTACTTAGTGAAACATCCTGACATACATTTAATCGCTTTTACGGGATCGAGGGAAGTGGGTTGTAAAATTTATGCTGATGCTAGTATTGTGCAACCAAAACAAAAACACCTTAAGCGCGTGATTGCGGAAATGGGCGGGAAAAATGCCATTATTATCGATGAAAGCGCAGATTTAGATCAAGGGGTGGCTGGGGTGGTGCAATCTGCTTTCGGTTTTAGTGGGCAAAAATGCTCTGCTTGTAGTCGAGTGATTGTCTTGAAACCTGTTTATGATGCCTTTGTAGAGCGTTTAATCGGTGCTGTAGAATCTATTAACGTGGGGGATGCCCAAAATCCTAGTACAAAAGTAGGTCCTGTTATTGATGACAGCGCCCGTCGCCGTATCTTAGAATATATCGAACAAGGTAAAAAAGAAGCTACTTTGGCTTTTCAAGGGGAAACTCCCGAAAATGGTTATTTTGTCCCTCCCACTGTTTTCAAAGATGTTACACCTGATGCAACCATTGCCCAAGAGGAAATTTTTGGACCTGTTTTAGCGGTAATCAAAGCGGAAAATTTTGATGATGCTTTAGCCATTGCCAACGGCACGGATTACGCCTTGACGGGGGGTTTATACTCGCGCACTCCAGCGCACATCGACAGGGCATATCGTGAGTTTGAGGTGGGCAACGTTTATATTAATCGGGGGATTACGGGCGCTATTGTGGCACGTCAACCTTTCGGCGGTTTTAAATTGTCGGGAGTAGGCTCAAAAGCTGGTGGTCCTGATTATTTGTTACAATTTCTTGAGCCTAGAGTAGTGACGGAAAATATCCAGCGACAAGGTTTTGCACCGATTGAGGGCGCTGATTATTAAGTGGGCTTTGCGGAATAAGCCGATAATATCAAGGGTTTTAAGGGATAAAAAACAATAAAAATTCTCTTAAAACCCATTAACTTTAAGTAAGTAAAAAATTAATCAGGATTAATAAATTAAGAAAAAAGCCGAAATAAATTTGAAATGAGGAAATTTCAACAATTTACAGCGCCCTCCACCCTAACCGTACATTCTGTTTTAACGTAAATATCATCAGAATAAATTAATATAAATGAGTTTTTAACTTTTCTAAATATCTACATTTTTGTTCAATATTATTTAAGGTTATTTGAGTTGATTTTACCGTTTTTTGGTAAGCTAAATTATTCTGGTTGATTAACTCTTCACAAATAGATATTGATTCCTCAATAACTTGAATAGTAACATCTAATCTATCTTGAAAAAGAGCAATAATTTTTTCCTGTACCTTACTATAAATATCTTCTGCCGACTCAGTAAATTTTTCCCAACCCTTTTCTAATACTTTTTGTTTGGGATCATCGTCAACCAAGAAACCTAAGAAACCTCCAGCAGCAGCGCCAAGTGCAACAGGAAGAAAAAGCCCTCCAGTAAATATTGATAATAAACCGGCTACAAATACACCACTTCCAAAGCCAAAAACTCCAGCTCCACTTTCACTGTCTTCTTTTGATACAAATAGCTTTAAATTAATATCTTGCTTCATATTTGCTATTGATAAACTAAATTGATTAACTAAATTTGAGCCAATTTCTAAATCTAAAGACTCAAGATTATTTTTAATTGCATTTATATTATTATTGATTTCTTCATCTAATAATTTAATATAATCCTCTAAATAATCAGATAGTATCTTTGATTCAAAATTATTATGAAAATCTAGTTCTAAATTATTGCTAAATTGTCGAGCATAATCACTCATTTTCGCCTGTTTATTTTCTTGACTAGAAGTCCATTTTTCTCTGTTTTCCACTAATCGATCTGCTAAATTTTCAACCCATTCACTCCAAGACTCTAAAAGATTTTCTATTACATCTTCTAATATAAAATTAATCAAAGAACGCATTTTATAATCTCTACCAGTTGCTTCGCCAATACAGTCAAATATTTTTTGTTTATTTTGCTGGGAAATTTTTATTTTCCCAGTAATTAATTTTTTAAACTGTTCTAACTCTGAATTATAAAGATTGAGTAAGTTATTAAGTTCTCGTTTAGTTTGATTAATTTTAATGTCACCAAGTTCATGAGTTAAAAATTGCTCGACTGATTGAGTGAAAAATTGAAATGATGTAACGTAATCATCTTGTTTCCTTGCTAAAATTCCATCAAGGGCAGATTGGGCGGAAATAAAATGAATACGATTACGATCAGTTATTATTGCATCTTGCCCTAATAACAATTTGTTAACTCTTTGCTCAACACTTTCACGATCTTTTTCTTTGCGTATTAAGTCAAAAAAATTGATTACAATAAAAAGATTACTGGCTGATTGCCTTTTATTACCATTATTAACTTCTAATCTGATTTCTTCCAATAATTCCCTTTCCCCTTGCGTCAATAGAGGATTAACACTGGTTAAAAAAATTATCGCATCAGTATCATTAATTAATTGCTTAGTAATATCACTTCTGTTAGGATGTTCATTTAATCCAGGGGAGTCAACAATTTCTACGCCATTTTGACATAAAGTCAATTCAGGATGCTCTAAAATAATTTCTTTGATGTTGGAATGATGTAATTCTTCTGATAAAGATTTTAAATCATCATGATCCAAATCTTCTGATATGCTTACTTTTTGGTGATATTCCTCAAAGGAGATTTCTTCTTTGTGTCCATTTTTATAGTGACAAATTACCTTTTTTCTACTGCCGTGTTTAAGGATACTAATTTGACCAGTGCAGGGAGCTGTACTAACTGGCTGTACTTCTTCTCCTAGCCACGCATTAAGTAAAGTTGATTTTCCTTTGCTAAATTCTCCAATAATAGCAACTCTGAAACGCTGAGATTTAAGTTTTTGTAATGTCTTTTTTACTTCAGTTAATAACTTTTCGGAATTAATACCTTCATTAAGTCCTTTATTTACTTGCTGTAGTAAAGCACCACAGATGGCTTCTAATTCTTGATTTTGTTTTTTCCAAGATTCAAAACCCGAATAGTTATTAATTAGCGAAGAAGTCATAAAATTTCTCTATCATTGGAGTTATTGATAACCAATTTTATTATAAACTAATCTTATAAAAGATATAAATAAAAAAGAGGTGTTAACCATGCACTTTCAGTTCCCTTCAGCAATTCAAGCAGGTATAGAAGCTGGTAAATATTTGCAGGTATTCTCCGCTAATGGAATACCCCTAAGTATGGCTAGAGATGCTTCGACAGGTCAATTTGTAGGTCATGCAGTAGGATTATTAAATCAAAGCGGAGTGCCATTTAATTCCATTGCTACACCTTTACATCTAGCTACAAGTGGATTACAAATGCACCAAATGCAAAGGGGATTTCAAGCAGTGGAAGCAAGTTTAGGAGTTTTACAAGCAACTACCGCAGTTATTGGTGTCGGTGTTGTTGCTGGTGTTGCCCTTTCTGCTGTAAATTTATATCAAACAATGAAGATTAGAAAAGCGGTAGAAAGATTAGAATTAAAAGTCGAAAACGGTTTTATTGATTTAAAAAGAGTTTTTATTAATCAAGGTTCAGAAATTATTAATCACATTGATCAAGTTGCTCAAGACATTAAATTTGAACAACACCGTTTAATATTAATAAGGGCTTATGGTCAAGTAATGGCAGCAATTAGGCGTTTTAATTCTGCGATGAAATTACAAAGTATTAAGACAAGAAATACAGAAATTAACGCAGTACGCTCGATATTATTTGCATCACTAGCTGACTATCAAAATCCTCATTTATTAGAGGAAAACTCAGCTTGTGGATTATTAAGAAGACATGAATGTTCTTGGTTGATAGAACAGATGATTATAGGTACTTATCAAGTACAGAATGAATTAATTGTTGCAAGTGATCGTTTGTATGATTTAGATCGACAAATCAGGAATGATTGTGTTCAAGTTTTAGATAAATGTGATTCAGAAGATGAACTTGAGTTTTTATTCCCTGAAATTACTAGATTACATGATCAAGATTTGATTATATTGGAGTCATGGAGAAATAATCTTGATTATATGCAATCCCTTTCTTCATCAGAATTACAATTATTGCAAAATGCTGAATTTAATCAATTTCAATTAATTGTTAATAGTAGTAATTCAGTTAATGATATTCTTGAAGAACCTGAGTTAGAAATTTATGAAACTTTACAGGAAAAATCTCATTCTAGGTCTATTATTAGTCAACTGATGTTTATGATGAATCCTGAATTAAGAAAAGACTATGAAGAATATATTAGTCAGGAAGCAGAAAAATATGATCATAAAGTTTTTACTATTTCTAATTTGAAAGAAGTTTCTCATTTTACTTTAGCTAATATTTTCTGGTATTTCTATATGCGTGATGATTCCGATAACGAAGAATTAGATAATCAAGAATTGGATAATGAAGAATTAGATAATCAATTACAAGGAATTGACGAGGAGAAATATTATGGTAAATTAGAACAATCTGAAATTTTCTCAAAACTGAAAATGATTATTGTTGAACAATTAGATGTTGACTATAACGACATAGATATAAGTTCTAATTTTGCTTACGATTTGGATGCAGATAGCTTAGATGCAGTAGAATTAATTATGGCTTTAGAAGAAGCGTTTGGAATTCAGATTTCTGACGAAGATGCAGAGAAAATACAGACTGTTGAACAAGCTCTAAAATATATTCTTGATAAATTGAACTAATATTGTTTTTTTATAGTAGCTTGGGCAGAAGGGTACTGGATTGGGGATGGAGGGCGCTGGGTTTGGGGTGGAGGGCTCTTTTCTACTGGAATGTAGCTATGTAAAGTTTATTTGGAAATATCTAGTCAATTTTGCTTGATAACTCTAACTTAAATTATGCTTAATTCTGACATTGAAATGAGCAAATTTCAACAATTTACAGCGCCCTCCACCTCACTAAAAAATAGTAGCTCATCAGCTAATCTAATCTTAGAATAATTGAAACTGTTTGATAAACATTATCATTTTTAAGCAGCAATAAAAATAGATTTTGCTTTCGTTAAAGGTTCGGGAATTGGTAAATTATCCTCTTTTAAAACATCTATATATAATTCAATCGCTTTTTTAATATTTACTTCTGTTTCTTCTAAAGTTTTACCTGTGGAAATGCAACCGGGTAAATCAGGCACATAAGCAGAATAATTATTACCTGCCCATTCAAAAATTACATAATACTCTTTCATTTTTCATCCTCCAATTGAGCTTGTTTCCAAATACTGTTAAGTGTGCCAATGGCTACATCATCCCCAAAATTACCAGGTATAACAACAATACCAGATTTGCTAGGGTGTTTGAAAACTCGATGGCTACCTTTCATTCTATCTTCATACCAACCATCGGCTTTTAAACGTTTGATTACTTCACGAACTTTCATAAATAATAATAATTTTCTCTTTGTTCATTTTAATCTATTGTCTAATTCTTTAGTTAGGGGGGTTAGGGGAGATCATTTCCTCAATTTTAGTAAAGTCTTCCCCTTTGCTTAAATTCGGGATAGATTCAAATCATTTACAGCGCCCTCCACTCCATGCAGAAACGGCTTATTTCTAACTGGTTGTTAACAAGCCACTTCTTTATCTAACCGTTTAAGATAATATAATTAGTGACAAAAAACCAAAACTATGATTGCAACCATCCAAAAAACTATCTCCCTAGAAGAATTTTTGCAACAACCCGAAACAAAACCCCCTCAAGAATATATTAATGGAGTTATTACTACTAAGCCAATGCCTCAAGGAGAACACAGTAGATTACAAATCAAACTTTCTACCACTATTAATCAGATTACCGAATCAGCTAAAATTGCCTATGCTTTTCCTGAATTGCGTTGTATCTGTAATAATAGTGCCATCGTACCTGATGTAGCGGTATTTGCCTGGGATAGAATACCACGCACAGAAAAAGAAAGAATAGCCAATCGATTTGACCGATTGCCAGATTGGAGTATTGAAATTTTGTCACCAGATCAAAGTTTAATGAAAGTGTTAGATAAATTGCTTTTTTGTTCAGAAAATGGCACTAATTTAGGTTGGTTAATTAATCCCGAAGATGAAACAATTTTAGTAGTATTTAGTGATCAAAAAGTGAAAATTTTTCGAGATGATAATATTTTACCTGTATTAGATCAAGTCGAACTAACTTTAATTGTTAATGATGTTTTTTATTGGCTTAATATTTAAGGCTCTTCTACTTTGAGTATGATAAATTATGTCTAAAAAAAGGTGTCAGTTATTAGGTGTCAGGTATTAGGTGTCAGGTATTAGGTGAAATGCAAACCATAAAGTTATAACAATTGCATTTTAAAAATACTAACACTATTATATATCAAAGGTTTTGTTCGTTATTTAGGGTCTGCTGAATAAATCAAAACCCTTGTCAAATAAAGGTTTTAAGTACAATAAAATCTTAAAAAAGTGCCAAAAATAGCCCTTTTAACTTTGCCCTTCTATAAATTCTCAGTATTAAAAGAGCGATCTCCCGCATCTCCTAAACCCGGTACAATAAAACCGTCATCGTTAACCACCTCGTCAATCATGGCAGTAAAGAGGGTTAACGTGGGGTAGGAAAGGCTTAATTGGCGTAGGGCGGGGGGCGCTGTTACTACGGAAATGATCCTCGTCAAATCAATGTTTCCCCCCCGTTTTAGCACTTCTTCAAGGGCATATATCATCGATCCACCGGTTGCCAACATGGGGTCTAAAATGAGAATACGAGTATCAGGGGTGAAGTGCGCTGGTAATTTATTCATGTAGCAACTAGGTTGCAAGGTTTCTTCATTTCTCACTAAGCCAAGATGATAGGTAGAAGCCAGAGGTAGTATAGTTTGAGCGCCCTCCGCCAAGGTTAATCCCGCCCGAAGAATAGGAATACAGGCGAGGGCGCTTTGCGGATCGATAAAAATGGCATCAGCAGTGGCTAAAGGGGTTTCTACTTTAGTGTTGATGGTGGGCAACCAATCTCGAATGGCTTCATAAGTTAACCAGCGCCCCAACTCCACCATGGCAGTTTTAAATAAAGTTGAGGGGGTATTTTGATCGCGCGCTACCCCTAGCCAATGTTTAATTAAAGGATGGGGGGGAACATAAATTTTCATTTGCATTGCCATGATGGTTTCCTCAACTGTTAGTATTGAAAAGTTTACCTCAGATTTTGCTCTTTTTCATTATCCATTGTCAATTAGGAACGAGGATTAAATAAAATAGTAAGCTTGTTAACAAATAATTTGGAGTTAATAGAGTTGTTGCGAAATAATGGGATAAAGTTTTAATTTTAAATATTGAATAAAATTGATAATATTTTCCCCATTTCTGATTTTATTTTATGCTACTTCTAAGTAAAAATTCCATAATCCACAGGCTGTTACCATTAATTTATCATCAAATTCCTCCTTTCTATTCCGATAAGTTGACGATACTGCATTGTATCGCTTCACTCCTGAAAACGCATTTTCACATCTGACTCTTTCTCTCGATAATTGCCGATTTTCTTCTTTTTACTCTGCTGTTAACTCTCCCCCTCTCGGTTTTTTTTGAGGTAGAAAGACATTATCATATATTTTTTGCACTCCTTGAAATCCCGAATCTGCTTGTACTTTCACCATATCCGCTATTCCCCCAATCAAGTCAAATTGATCATCAATTTTTTTGTCATGTATCTTGCCATTACAGGTCGGTGTTAGCTGTAATATCTTTTTTGCAGGACTTACCACCGCTACATTTTTACGAGTGTGTCTTTTCTTTTTTCCTTGTCTTGTGGTCGATTAATCGGTCTTTCCACTCCGTCAATCATCACTCTTTCCACATCTGGAAAATATTCCCTAAACTCTTGAATTGTGCTAATTTTCCTTTTTGGTAATACCTGTTTCTCTTCCAATGTGGCTTCTAATACCTCTTGTAATCGGTGAACCCATCGATTAGCCTGACTGACTTCTCTCTACTTGGTCAGTTTTTTCTATTATTACCTATTTCGCAACAACTCTAATGTAGTTTATTTCAAAAAGCATCGTAAGAGTTGAAAAATGATTAAACCAACCGAAGTAACTGCAGTTATACCAAGTGCGATAATAAGTGGAATTATAATTATAGTAATTTGATTAAATTGATAGTTAATTAATAGATAACTGTGTAAAAACGGGAAAAAATAGACTAAAGCTACTGTCACCAAGCCAAAAATTAATAAATCCCATTTTTCAAGAAATTTTTTATATAGAAGATAAATTATTAATCCCGTTATGCCTCCCCAAATGCCTATCACCAAGGGGAATGATAAAAAAGGAAGGGCGCTATTCAAGGCAATTATCAACAAACTACCTTCAAAACCCACAAATCCAGCGCCCCTCAAAATATGCGCTAACGGTAAAGGGGGAATTTCAGAGGGAGAAATTGGGGAAGCTGGGGAGGCAGGAGAAGCTGGTGAGATAGGAGAAGCAGGAGAAGAAGAGGTAGAAAGTGAAGAAGGGGAGGGGGAAAGTGAAGAAGGGGAGGGGGAAGAAATTGGGTTAGAGTTAATCGGTTTATTTCTCGATTCTGGGTCGATAATCCTTAATGCCTCTTGTGCTGAGGTAAAACGCTTGGTAGGATTATGCTGTAACATCTTCTCTAAGGTTAACCAGAGACGATCCCCTACCGGGGCATATTCTCGCCATTTCCATGTGTTAGTATAAGGGTCATATAATTCAGTTATTGGTTTTCCCGTCAGCAAATTCACACAAGTCACAGCCAAAGCATATAAATCAGTGGAAGGAAAAACTTCAGCGCCCGTCATTTGCTCAGGTGGGGCAAAACCCATAGAATAAATTCCTGTTGATTTTTGGGCAGGATTAGCATTACTGGTTACTAATTTTACCGCGCCAAAATCCAATAAATATAAAATACCTTCTTTAGTGCGCATAATATTAGAAGGTTTAATATCTCGGTGAATAGAATTATTATCATGAACAAATATTAAAATTTTTAGTATTTCTTGTAAAATTACTGTGACTTCTTCTTCCGAAAAGGCACCCTTCCGTAATAATTCTTGCTCTAAATCTTCACCGTCAATAAACTCTTGCACTAAATAAAAATAGCTTTCTTTTACGTTATTTTGATGAGAATTATTTTGGTTTACTAATAAAGGAAAATAAGCAAATAAATCTGGTATTTGAGGATGTTTATTACCTAACTGTTCTAAAACAAAAGCCTCTCTTTCAAATAATTCTTGAGCTAATTTTAATTCAGCCTCCCTTAGTTGTCCTTCCGGCTGAAACTGCTTAACTACACACTTACGCAAAGTTGGACTGTAACGATCAATAGCTAAATATGCGGCTCCAAAACCTCCTTTTCCTAATAGCTGTATCGGCAAATAACGCCCAGCTAAAATTAAAGGCATTCCGCAACTAATGCAATATTTTTGCTGTACTGTTTTCAATAAAGACTGATTATTTAATTCTTGAGAATGATTAGTCGGATGATTACAATAAGGACGTGTGCAAAGAATTTTCATAATAGGAAAAAATAATCATAGCTAATGCTATTTTCATTATAACTTTACTTTTTCTCAGTTCAACACTAAAAAACTACAACAAATTATTATTTTTTTAAATGTTTAACTGTTGCCTTTTGCCTACCTTTACTGTAACGACTTAAATGGAAACTGGCTTATGTTTATACTCGATGACGGTTAAGACGAGAGTGAATTTTTGTAAGAGCCTGAGAATTATCGATAGGTGCGCGGGGGTAGGGAATTTCATTATTAGGCCAATTCTCCAAGTCACTACAAACGCAATCAGAGTCTTGAATACCAACTTCAATAATTGGCACAGGCATTTGACAGCGCGCGCAATCGTTAATTTCCCACTTAGGAGATAATAACTGTTGTATGGTTTGAACAGTACCTTCTACATGACAATCTCCTGTGTCTGGGTTACTCACTAAATCCCAGCATCTTTCAAATTCAAGACTATAGCGACTACCCACAATTACTTTTTGAGGTAAAATAGCCTTGTTTTGCCTCGTCATAATCACAGGCTTTTGAAGTTGAAACCAATAGGCTAGATATTTTTTAACCGCAGTTGCTGATGCCATGAATATTTAATGATGAGAAGATTTATATTGATTTTAACTCATAATCTCTTGACTCTCCCAAATCTTCACTTGATCTTTATTATTGAGGGTTGCTGAAAAAGTGGTGTCGTTAGGGAAGTGGATAGTGGGAAGTGGATAGTGAAAAGGCTTATCAATGAAAGACTTTAGCATAACTGAATACTGTGATAAATTCTGAGCTCTTATTAAAAATCGTCGATTAGTGACAAGAAAATACTGCATTTTCTCTAAAAAAACCCTATTTTTGGCACTTTTTTGGGTTTTTATGATGCTAAAAATCTTTATTTGACAAGATTTTTATTTATTCAACAAACCCTAAATATAGTTTCAGCCATATTGGACATACATTAATAATTGACACTCCCCCATCACAATCTTTGATTTGATGGGGGATTCTTACCTCACAGACACTTAACTAGACTAATCAAAATTTGATTA
>JACYMF010000075.1 GCA_015272165.1 Cyanobacterium sp. T60_A2020_053 | reverse complement strand
ACCGTAGGGCATACGGGAACATACGCTTGGGGAGATTTGCCCTCTTGGGCGATTGCCTATGGGCTGTCGTCTAACGGCGAGTCGGTGAACCAAGAATCCCCCACTATAACCCGTAGGGTTTAGTGGTGGGAGTGTCAATAGAGTCCCTGTGTATCAATTCAATAATATAGCAATTCTAAATGATTTTTAGCAGATCAATAATTATCAAAAAATCTTAAAAGTATTGTATTAACTCCGTTGCCTATTGCCTTTTTAACTAACTTAATTGCCACAACTTATTTATATGACTCTTACCACCATTAATATTAAACCTTTAGAATTAAAACACTTAAATGAAATAATAGAATTAGACCAAATTTGTTTCGGAGGTTTGTGGAGTTTAGATGGTTATAAAAGGGAAATAGAAAGCCCTAATAGCACTCTTTTAATTTTGACTACAAACATAAAAGAAACTGAAAAAATTATTGGTTTAGGTTGTTTTTGGTCTATTTTAGAAGAAGCGCACCTCACCATTTTAGCAATCCATCCTGATTTTCAAGGACAAGGTTTAGGAAAAATGTTATTATCTAATTTATTAGAAAAAGCTCAAGCCAAAGGTTTAGAAAGGGCAACATTAGAAGTAAGTGAATATAATCAAGTGGCATTAAATTTATATGAAAAATTCGGTTTTGCAGTGGCTGGAAGACGAAAGAAATATTATCGGGCGACGGGCGCTGATGCTTTAATTTTATGGAAAAAATTTTGATTTTAATGAATAATTAATAATAAAGAAATATTATCAAAAAAATGTTAGCTAAAAGAATTTTACCCTGTTTAGATGTCAACGCTGGGCGAGTAGTGAAAGGAGTTAATTTTGTCGATCTCAAAGACGCTGGAGACCCTGTAGAATTAGCGAAGGTTTATAATGAAGCAGGGGCTGATGAGTTGGTATTTTTAGACATCACCGCTACCCATGAGGGCAGAGATACTATTATTGATGTAGTATATCGTACCGCAGGGCAAGTTTTTATACCTTTGACGGTGGGGGGTGGTATTAAAACTCTTGATAATGTGAAGGATTTATTACGGGCGGGCGCTGACAAAATTAGTATTAATTCTACTGCAGTAAAAGACCCTGATTTTATTAATCGTGCCAGTGATCGTTTCGGTCGTCAATGTATTGTGGTTGCCATTGATGCCCGTCGTCGTGATGATGTGCATAACCCCGGTTGGGATGTCTATGTCCGTGGAGGGCGGGAAAATACTGGTTTAGATGCCTTACAATGGGCGCAAGAGGTATGGGCGAGGGGCGCTGGGGAGTTATTAGTCACCAGTATGGATGCTGATGGTACACAGAATGGTTATGATTTGACATTAACTAAGGCTATTGCTGATACGGTGGAAATTCCTGTGATTGCTTCGGGGGGCGCTGGTAATTGTCAACACATCGGGGATGTGTTTAAGCAAAGTAAAGCAGAAGGGGCGCTACTGGCTTCTTTACTTCATTATGGGCAACTAACGGTGAAAGAAATTAAAGAGTATTTACATCAACAACAAATTCCCGTTAGGCTTTAATACACATATGTAATTATAGTAATAAGAGGTTTAAGCCCTTACTAAAAGGCAATGAAAATAATTATGGAGAGGGATAATTAGGTTATGCTCAACAAATTATCCCTCCTCTGTCAGTTTCCAAAAAGGATGATAAAAGGGTACTTGATGTCTAATTATTCTGGGCAGTTACTTCTGCTAATTCTTCAATAATATTACGCAAATCATCAGAGGTAGCTTGATAAACTTCATTACAGAAATGACAAGTAGCCTCAGCGCCCCCATCCGTAACAATCATATCCTCCAATTCATCTACCCCTAACATTTTCAGCGCGCGTAACATCCTTTCAAAAGTACAACTACAATGAAAACGCACCATTTGCACTTCAGGGAAAATATGTAAACCAAAATCCCCCAGTAAATCTTGAAAAATATCAGTGAGGCTTTTTCCTTGTCGTAATAAAGGAGTAAAACCCGTTAATTGACTTACTCTTTCTTCCAAAGTATTGATCAAATTCTCGTCATGGGAAGCCTTGGGCAATACTTGTAATAAAATTCCCCCCGAAGCTGTCACCCCTTCCTTACTAACAAATACCCCCACCAGTAAAGCTGAAGCGGTTTGCTCCGATGTTACTAAATAATTGGCTATATCATCTCCTACCTCTCCAGATATTAGTTCAACTGTACTGGAATAAGGATAGCCATAACCCATGTCTTTGATGACGTATAGATAACCTTCACTACCCACGGCGCCCCCCACATCGAGCTTACCTTGCGCATTAGGGGGCAATTCTACGGTAGGATTAGCTACATAACCTCTCACAGTGCCATCAATCCCAGCATCCACTAGAATACCCCCCAGAGGTCCATTGCCTTTAATTTTCAAGTTAACTCTTGATCCTTCCTTTTTCATGCTAGAGCCAATGAGGAGGGCGCTGGACATTGCCCTTCCTAAAGCGGCTGTTGCCACATAAGATAAATTATGTCTGTCTCTAGCTTCCTGTACAGCTTTCGTGGTAATTACTCCTACTGCTCGAATACCGCCATCGGCTGCCGTTGCCCTAATTAACTGATCTGCCATTAGTTTACAATTCTTAATACTTTACTGAATACATTATGGATCATTAATTGTCATTAACTGTTAGGCTCATAAAAAATTTGATAATCTCTCCCCAAAAAAACATTTTTTAACCTATTGCTGACTAAAGTCTAAATGCAGTGAAGGTTTAATCATGAGAGTTTTAAGGAATCAATAGGTAAAATTAAATAAAAATTAGGAGTGAATCCAATGGTCATGTTACGCAATTTATCCCCACAAAAATTTTTACTTTCTTTAAGTTGTTGTAGCGTATTGTTAGCAACTCCTGTATTAGCACAAGAACAGATGTTAAAAACCATTACCGTTACAGGGCAAGGTATCGAAAAAATTCCTGTCAGTATTGCTACCGTACAATTAGCAGTAGAAATAGAAGGGAAGGGCGCTACAGAAGTTCAGCAACAAATCGCCCAGCGCACTTCCTCCCTAATTCAATTATTAGAACAAAATAACCAAGTTAGTCGTTTACAAACCACAGGAATTACATTACGACCCAACTATACCTATAACAACAATGAAAGAAGATTAATCGGTTATATTGGCAATAATTCAGTCAGTTTTGAAACTTCCATAGAAGTGGTGGGCAAAATTCTTGATCAAAGTGTCAATAGTGGTGCCACTCGTATTGATAATATTAGTTTAACCGCTACCCCACAAGCCATTGATCAAGCCCAGGGGAGGGCGCTGGTAAAAGCCAGTCAAGATGCCCAACAACAAGCCCAAACCGTCTTAAATGCTCTTAATTTGACCGCTAAAGAAATTGTTACCATCAATATTAACGGAGCTAACGCTCCTCGACCAATGATGATGCAAACTAAAGAAGCATTCGGTGGCGCCCTTGCCGATACCCCCGTAGTGGGAGGAGAACAAGATATTTCGGCTTCTGTTACATTACAAATTAGATATTAGTAACTGACGTTACGCACTGATTCAAATGTTAAGTTAAGGGAGGTTTCAGGTAGCAGATAGCAGGTTTTAGGTTTAAAACCCTTCCCTCCATAGACTTTTATCGTAAGAAAAAGATCAATAAACATAAGTTTCTTGTCAATTCTTTAACCTGACACCTGACACCAACAATTAATTCTATTTTTGCGTAACATCAGTTAGTAAAAATGCAACATTAGCTCAAATTTAGCTAAAATTAAAGCGAAACCAAATTCCTAACATTGTAGTTATAGAATAATAAAAGGTTCAAAACCTCGTCTTTTAAGAGGTGAGTAAATTTAATAGTAGTTCACCCTATCGTTAAATTTACCTTTGCCCCTTGCCCCTTGCCCTTTTGACTTACCATCATCACCATGAAGCGCCGATCAAAATCACCCTATGCCTACTCTGAACCCTCTCCCAATCGCGGTAGAGGTTATGATAGTCGCAAATCATCTTCTTTTTTGGATGGTATTAACTATACCTTAGCCGCCATCTGTGCAGGAATTTTTATTTTGGGAATTGGTGTCGGTATTGCTTTAAGTTCAGGACAAGCCAGTAATAGCCCTAACGTTGTCTCACGGGAAGTAATTGATCGAGCGGCACCCAATCCTGAGTTATGCGCTCAGTTTGGTGCTAGTGCCATCGTTTCTGATATGCGAGTGTTTATTACCATGAACCCTTTTAATGTTTATGTTACTCAACCTAATATGCGCCCCGGTTGTGTGTTGCGCCGTAATAACTGGTCAATTTTAGAAAAACAAAATCTAGTAACGGATCAAGATGTTAGACAATGCAAAAATCGGATGAATACTTTTGGTTTTACAGGACCTTTAGAGGCTTCTCCGAAAATTGAATGTATTTATCAAAATGACTCTGCTGGTAATTTATTTTTAAATCCTCCCGGCTCTACCGCACCTAATGAGACTGAAAACTTTTAAAAGGGCAAAGTTAAAAGGGCAAGGGGCAAAGGTAAAAAAAGGGTAGAGAAAAAAGATTATTTTTGGCACTTTTTTTGAGTTTTATTATGCTTAAAACCTTTATTTGACAAGGGTTTTGATTTATTCAGCAGATTTTAATTGTTTTATAAATTCTACATTCTAGTAAATTTGATTTCTCAAACCACAAAAACCGGCGTAGGCAATACCAATGGCATCTACACTGTCATCGATGGGTAAAGATTCTAGCTCAAAAATTTGTGTTAATACTTCCGCTACTTCTGCTTTGGTGGCTTTGCCGTTAATAAGATGAGCTTTCCAACTGGCTTGATGTAAAAAAAATGGGTTTAACTGTGCTTCACGATGGCACACTAGATTAATCACTCCCAGCGCCTGTAACACTCCTCCGGCTGCCTTGATTTGTCGAGAGAAAAAGGGCATTTCCATAGCCACTTGTTGCGGTTTAAATTCTCTGATTATTTCGATAAAATCTGTTTCAATTTCTGCTAGTCTTTCCCCTGTGGAGAGGGTTTTAGCGGTGGTAATGATGCCGTATTCCACGAGGTGAGGGGCGCCCTCCTCCCCTGCCAATACTGCCCAACCAATGATAGCTAATCCCGGGTCAATTCCTAACCAAATCATAATTTCCTCTTCCTTGACAAGGGGTTAAAACCCCTTGTTGATGTCAACCGATAATTTTTGAGTTATGGGTTTTCGTCTTTTTCTGAGAGTTAAGGGCGATGCGATCTAATGAAGTGGGATGATTATAGTGAGAACCCCTATAAGTCATGGATTTGAGAACATTTTGTTCTCCTTTAGGCTGTTTATATTCTACTTTCTCAATTTTTTCCTGCTCTTTTTCTTCATAAATCAGGGCGGAGGGCGCTGTTAAGCTATTGATGGATTTCTGGGTAAATAATATACCCATCACCAAAATACCTAGTAATAGGGGGGTGGGCGCTGACACTAAACCAATAATTAAAGCAATAACAAGGGCAAACACCGAAACGGCTAGTCCAAAACAAATTATTAATTCCATTATATTTATATTTTCAGTGAGTGATTATGTATAGTATTAGCAAATTTTTTTTTTGCTATAGTTTATTATAGCCTAGCAGATAAATTTGATCATCAATATGAGGCAAAATATGAGTATTACGCCACTCAAGCCCCTGAAAATGCCAGTCTGAACAATATTTGGAGCGGTTGGCTACCAGCATCTAGGGGAGTATTAACAGAAACTATTAGCCTTGCTAAAGAGGGAGGGCGCTATACTTCTACCATTAACTATCAAGCCTTCGATGCCGAAAATAATCTGATATCAGAAGGTGGCGGAATGGCTACAGGGAAAGCTATTAAATTAATGTTTTAAGTAAACTACTAATTTTGATTCAGAGCATCCCAAATATCAGAATTGCCACATAAAGCACTTTTTTTGTTTCTCGCAAAGACACAAAGACGCAAAGAGAATCTTTGTGAGAATCTAAAGTGTAGTTTAAGGAAATAAAAAATGCTGTAAAACAAAAGAAAGAGACGCAATTTACGGCGTCTCTAAAGGGTTTTACAACTATACCTCTTTTTTGTCAAATTTTAGTTATTAACTGCATCAGCGCCCGTCAAACTGACCTTAACCGCCTTATTTTTAGCTTCTTCTACTTTAGGTAAAGTCAAAGTTAAAATACCGTCTTCATAATGGGCAATTACATCATCATTTTTGACAGGAGTAGGTAAACTAATTTGACGTTCAAATTTACCATAATTAAACTCAGAAAGATAATAGTTATGTTGTTTATCTTCTTGCTTTTGGTGATACTCTCCGACAATTCTTACCCCTTGTCGAGTAACAGTAATATCGATATTTTTCTTATCAATACCGGGGATAACTGCTTTTAAAATTAAGCTATCACCATTGTCAAATAATTCTAACGGGATGTTACTTAAAGAAGGCACTTCTTCCCAAGTATTAGTTAATTCATTAAATAAACGATTCATTTGACGGTGTAAAGAGTTGACATCAGATAAGGGATAAAAACGAACTAAAGACATAATCTTGATCCTCCTAAAAAAACTTATTTATTAGTTTTACTTTTCATCTAACATAGTGTCATTTTTAATCTTTATTATGGGTGTTGAAAACCGATAAAGTGGATGGGAAGTTACCGAAATTTAAACTTATTCCTCTTTTGTCGCTGTCTGAAAGCATTTACCATTATTAGATCACAGAAATTTTATTAACAAATCATTTCCAGACTTTTTAAGTAATATAAATTATCTGAATTTAAAAATAGCTGAAACTATATCTACGAAAGGAACATCATCGAAAAGTGACAAAAGAGGGATAGTCAATTAAGCCATATAAAAATTACTGCTGAATAAATAGCATCAAGAAAAAATTTTCGGCGTTGCTGAATAACTCCAACTAATTGTTCATCTCTTTTCTTCCCCTTCTCTCCGGCTTCCCCTTTCCTAAAACCCTCAGCTTAATGTAAAAAATGGCGCACTCCGGTAAACACCATTACCAATCCTAACTCATTAGCAGCCTTAATAGAATCTTGATCTCGAATTGAGCCACCGGGTTGAATAATAGCAGAAATACCAGCGCCCGCCGCCGTGCGCACAGAATCATCGAAAGGGAAAAAAGCATCACTAGCCAAAAAAGCGCCCTCAGCCTTATGCCCAGATTGTTCGAGGGCAATTTTTACCGCCCCAACTCGATTCATTTGCCCAGCGCCCACCCCCACAGTGGTACGATTACGGGTGATAACAATAGCATTGGATTTAACGTGTTTAACAATTTTCCAAGCAAAGAATAACTCCGCTAATTCTTCCGTAGTAGGTTGTTTTTCCGTTACCACTTGCCATTGAGCAGGATTTTCCATTTGAGTATCATTATCTTGTACCAAAAATCCTCCCGCAATCGCCTTAATATTATCCTGACTGCCGTTATACAAATCAGGCAATAACAATACTCTTAAATTGGATTTTTTGGCTAAGATTTCCTGTGCTTCAGTAGTGGCGGAGGGCGCTACAATACACTCCAAAAAGATTTTACTCATAGCAGTGGCAGTCTCAGCATCAATGGCACGATTTAACGCCACAATGCCACCAAAAGCTGATACGGAATCAGCCTCATAAGCCTTCGTGTAAGCATCCAGTAAATTATCACCCACCGCCACGCCACAGGGGTTAGTATGCTTAACAATCACCGCCGCCGCTTCATCTTGTGGAAACTCCGCAATAATACGGCGCGTAGCTTCCAAATCCACCAAATTATTATAACTTAACTCCTTACCCTGTAACTGTAGCGCTCCTGCCCAACCAGTTTTACTCGTGCCAGTTTGATACCAACTAGCTTTTTGATGGGGATTTTCCCCATAACGGAGAGTAGCAATTTTTGTACCGCCCAAACCATAATAACCTTGACTTTCCTGCTGTTGCCCAAAATAACAACAAATAGCTTGATCATAACTAGCCGTCAAAGCAAAGGCTTCTACACTACACACTTGCCGAAAATTGAGAGTAGTTTTACCGCCATTACCTCGTAATTGGGCAATATAATCATCATAACGCTGAGGATTAGTTAAAACCGTCACATGGGCATAATTTTTAGCCGTTGCCCTCACCATAGCTGGACCACCAATATCAATTTTTTCAATGGCTTCTGCTAAACTACAGTTAGGATCAGCCACAGTTTGCTCAAAAGGATACAAATTCACTACCACCACATCAAAAGGGCGAATATCATTAGCTTGTAAATCTTGCTGATCACTTTCTTGGTCGGCGCGCGCTAGAATGCCCCCATGAATGCGAGGATGGAGAGTTTTAACCCTACCGCCGAGAATTTCCGGTGCCCCTGTATATTCACTCACTTTCGTCACGGGAATACCAGCATCTTGTAAAGTTTTTGCCGTGCCACCGCTACTAACAATTTGAAACTGAAACTCATTCACCAACACTTGAGCTAATTCCACAATACCTGTCTTATCCGATACGCTCAATAATGCTAAACCCGTCATTCTTTTTACTTTTCTGATACTTTGCCCTCTTATTTTACCGCAGATCAGGAATTTCCTCCGAGTATATCGGGCTTTTAGCCCGATGGGTAAAACAAACGAACCAATGCAGAAAGGATATTGTTAAAATAAAAAATCATTGCTAGTCCAAAAAATTATGACTCAAACTCTTAGTAAACCAATTACTTTAATCGAATTTCTGCAACAACCAGAAATCAAACCGCCCCAAGAATACATAGACGGAAATATTTACACAAAACCCATGCCTCAAGGACAACATAGCCGTATTCAATTCAAATTAGCTAACGCCATCAACGAAGTAACAGAAACCACAAAAACAGCCATGGCTTTTCCCGAATTAAGATGCACTTTTGATCATAAATCTATCGTGCCAGATGTCGCAGTGTTTACATGGGCGCACCTCCCCGTTAACGATGACGGTACGATTTCCAACCAATTTTTATTACCCCCTGATTGGGTAATTGAAATTTTAAGCCCAGATCAATATATGGGTTTAGTCACAAAAAAAATAGTTCATTGTTTAGCCAATGGTACTCAATTAGGATGGTTAATTGACCCCCAGCAAAAATTAATCTTTACCTACACCAATAATAATCATCCTCTCTATTTTGAAGAAGAAAGCGACTTGATTCCTGTACCAGATTTTGCTCAAGACTTAAAACTAACTTTAGGTGATATTTTTGCTTGGTTAAAAGTTTAGATAGCAACCGAAATCATTAGACATCTCCAGAAATTCTAGTTTATCGACAGGGATCATTAATAAATTGTTAGTAATTTTTAAAAACAATACTCATATTGATTACTAAAATAATTATTGGAGAGGTCTATTAGAGAGAGAAATTGACCGAATTTATTTTTTGTTGGCTCGTAGGGGTTGAATATTATTCAACCCTGACAGGCTGAAGCCCTCGAAATATCAACCAGAGATGATCCAACTTACCTTTATTTTGCTTAAAATGTAAAGAAATGTAACAAAAATACCACCAAAATGGGAAAACACCTTGACAGTAAAAAAGAAAATCGTTAAAGTAAGATGTATCGCACTTGGGCATAGCAAATAAGCCAATATGCAAGAAAAGCAAAAAGTCACCCTTTATTTACCACCAAATCTGCATCGACAGTTAAAAGTGAAAGCTGCCATCGACACTGACTCCATGTCAGCATTAGTGGAAAAAGCAGTCAACTTTTACCTCAAACACCCAGAAACGGTAGAAGAAATAGAGGCAAGTTACGGAAAAACTCACCAAATTCATATTTGTCCCGAATGTGAGTCACCCATGTTAATGCGTGACGGTGATATGGTATCTCTGAAAAACCAACCCACCGTAGTCGAAGAGGAATATTCTTTAATTGGTGACGGTGTGGAATTAGAAGATACCTCAGACCAGCAGTTAATCCCTTGCTAGTCAAGATAAAAATACAACTACACCAAGGTCGGCATTATGAAGGAAGAACTAAACATTCTCATCAAAGCTCAATACCCCCTCATCTATTTGGTAACATCTGAAGAAGAAAGAGCCGAAAATGCCATCGCTCGTATTGCCAGAGAGCAAGAGGAAAAAGAGCAAAGCCGTTTGTTCGTTTGGACAGTAACTCATGGTGTAGTCGAATATAATAGTCAAGGTCGTCAAGGGGTACAACATAATACCGTTTCTCCTGAAGCTGCTATCGAATGGGTTGTAAGACAAAAAGATGATGGTATTTATATCTTCAAAGATTTACATCCCTATCTTGAGTCTCCCCCTGTTACCCGTTGGTTAAGGGATGCCATCTATAGTTTCAAAGGTACAAATAAGGCGATTATCTTAATGTCACCCTATCATCAAGTACCCATTGAGCTAGAAAAAGACATTGTTGTTTTAGATTTCCCTTTACCTGAGTTTGCAGACTTAGGGGAAGTTTTAGAACAGGCTTTACAACGGTATCGTCAGAAAAAACTGGATTTTAACACTAAAGAGAAGTTAATTCATGCAGCACTAGGTTTAACCATCGATGAAGCCCAAAAAGTCTATCGTAAAGCCCAAGTTAAAGCTGGTAAACTCACCGATGAAGAGGTAGAAATCGTCTTATCGGAGAAAAAACAACTAATCCGCCGTAATGGCATCCTCGACTATATCGAGGAAGATAAAACCATAGATGCGGTGGGAGGATTAGAAGAGTTGAAGCACTGGTTAACCCAGCGCACCTATGCTTTCAGTGAGAGGGCTCGGCAGTATGGTTTACCGCAACCGAAAGGGATGCTTATTTTAGGTGTGCCGGGTTGTGGCAAGTCATTAATCGCCAAAACTACTGCAAGATTGTGGGGTTTGCCCCTGTTGAGGTTAGACATGGGCAGGGTTTATGACGGCTCAACGGTAGGTAAATCTGAGGCTAATTTGCGTAATGCGTTAAAAACTGCTGAATCAATATCTCCCGTAGTCTTGTTTATCGATGAATTAGATAAGGCTTTTGCTGGAAGCGCTGGGAGTGGTGACTCCGACGGAGGGACTTCTAGTCGTATTTTTGGTTCTTTCCTCACTTGGATGCAGGAAAAAGAGTCTCCTGTATTTGTGATGGCAACAGCTAATCGTATTGAACGACTACCTAGTGAGTTTTTACGCAAAGGTAGATTTGATGAAATCTTTTTTGTTGATTTACCTAATCCCCAAGAACGAGAAGCTATTTTCAAGATACATTTGGGCAATCGTCGGGAAGATACTGCTCGATTTGATTTGGCTCAACTCGCTAATGTATCAGACGGGTTTTCGGGCGCTGAGATTGAACAGGCGATTATCGCAGCAATGTATGAGGCTTTCGCCCAAGAGCGAGAGTTTACGCAACTAGACATCATTGCCGCTATGAAATCGACCTTACCATTATCTCGCACCATGACTGAACAGGTAACAGCACTACGAGACTGGGCGCGACAAAGGGCCAGACCTGCTTCAGCTTCCATCGCTGAGTATCAGAGGATGGAATTTTAAAGGCTTTTTCGGTAGGGGGAGGGCAATTCCCCCAACTATTCCGAGAAAGGCTAGTTATCCACTAGCAGCTTACATCAAAGCACACCAAGTGCATATTTTATCAAACTTTTACACTGTTGTCTTTAATCTCTTAGGAGGAAATATCCATGTCTCATTTTAGCACCTTACGCACCAAAATCACTTCTGCAGAAATTTTAACTAATTCTTTGCGTGATCTCGGTATCTCTGTTAATACTGATGCTGATATTCGTGGTTACAACGGTCAACGTTTACGCGCGGACATTGTGGCTACTTTAGAGGGTGAGTATGACTTAGGTTGGTCTCGCAATGCTGATGGTAGTTTCGATTTGATTGCTGATCTTTGGGGTGTTGCTAAGAAGCATAATCAAACTGAGTTAATCAACTCTATTAACCAAAAATACGCTGTTAATAAAACTCTTTCAGAGGTTAAACAACGAGGATTACAAAATGCTAATGTTAAATTAGTTCTTCAGTAATCGTCATCAGTTGAAATAAATAGTTTTAAATAAGGGTTAGTCTGCTAAATGGGCTAACTCTTTTTTTTATTATTTGATGTAAACAAAGTTTTGATTCCCATTCATAAATCATACTTTAACTGGATTCGGTCGAAAAGCACGATATACAATGAATGTATAGTTTTGGATAGTATTTATTTTACGACATTCTTAAACTCCCCGAGCAGGATTCGAACCTGCGACCAATCGATTAACAGTCGACCGCTCTACCGCTGAGCTATCGAGGATTGCTCTGCACATTTATTAATTATAGCTATCTTTTAAAAAAATGGCAAGGGTAATTTATTTCATTATGTATCACACTTTTTTATCTTATGCTAAGAAAGTATGACTAACTAATTAATAATCTATGTTAACCCAACATCGCCCAGTTGCCCTTTCTTATCTTTCTACGGATTTTGATTTATTAGCGCACCTCACCACAATTGCTACGATTTACCAGCGCCCGTCACATCAGTTTCACTTAGTCTTAAATAATGTGGATTTTCAACAGATAGGTCAATTTACTGGACATAATGATGAGGAAGTAGAAGCCAAAAATCAAGAAAAAAATTTGATTTGGTTAGAAATTTCGCCCTATCGAGTGGTAATGACACAACAACACCAAACTAAGTTGAATTATCGTCATTTTTGGGAAAAAGGGGTTTATGGAGTTAGTCGTTATTGGTTAAATCAAAGTAACTCTAAACAAGATAAAATACATTTGCGCAATTTTACTCGTAATCTAACTATGACGGGAAAAAAAATGCCCGAATCTTTGCGTGTTGATTATGAATTATGGACTAATAACCTTAATCTTGGTCATTATATTTTACATTTGGAAATTGGTTAGGAGGGCGCTGATAAGGAGAAAGGGAGAAGGGGAAGCAGAGGGAGAAAGGGAGAAGGGGAGACAGGATGATTATAATTCATCATTCATTCTTTACGTTTCTTCACAAAAAAGCAAAAAAAAATGAAGAAAAAGAAGAAAAACAACAATTTTTGGACATTTCAGCAATTAATCAGGTAATATCAAATTTAGTGTTAAAACACTCAAACACTTAGTCGATGGTAATTTCAGCTAATTAGTGGCAAAAATTGAGATCAGACCTAGTGTAATTCAATTCGTTGATCAATTAAAAGGAGTATATTTTATGAACAAAGGTGAATTAGTTGATGCAGTGGCGGAAAAAGCATCTGTTACTAAAAAACAAGCGGATTCCGTTATCAGTGCCACAGTAGAAGCGATTATGGAAGCAGTTTCTAGCGGTGAGAAAGTAACTTTAGTTGGTTTTGGCTCATTTGAAAGCCGTGAGAGAAAAGCGCGTGAAGGGCGTAACCCAAAAACTGGTGAAAAAATGGATATTCCTGCCACTAAAGTTCCTGCTTTTTCTGCGGGTAAACTGTTTAAAGAAAGAGTTGCCCCTAAATAGCAAAAATTTTATCTCCCACAAAAATCATTTTCCGTAGGGAAGATAAAAATATGGGGGGACAAAGATATTTCAGTAATAATTGTGCTAATTATTAGTTAAAGTGTCTAGGACTGTGTTTGATGATTAAAGTCTTACACCCAATAGCCTAAAATCCCCCAACAGTTCGACATTTTTGTCTTTACACTGGTTAAAAGGGGGTGTATTGCCCCCCGAAAATAGTTCATTTTATTGATGGAGGGGAAATGTCATATTTTTTCTCCTCATCATATCCAGTGTAATTTATTTTTTTGAATATTTAAGGTTTGCTGAAAATGGTTAAGTTGGGAAGTTGTACAATTAACGAACAAATAAAGGCATAATTTCAGCGCCCGTCACCAAACCACGAATACCTTGACGATGTAAACGAATACCAGCTTTAAGATAGCCAAAAGCAGGACCACACACATTAGCGGCCATACTGGTTTCATCTCCTAAAGTAAAAGTATGGGTTGAGGTTTTCCCCTCAAAAGTACGTCCAGTGATTTTAACATTAGTGCTGAGGGGTTTTTTTGGGTTGCGTGTATCCACCACCCCACCAACAGAAACTTGATCTCGACTACAAATCCCAGCTAACTCCAACATAATATCGTCAGCGTGTTCCATATTTTCTAGGGTAAGAATACCGTTGGTTTGAGCCAAAAATTCCTCCACTTCCTTATCACTCATGGCATTAGCACGATTCACATCAAACCCCGGCAAGTGCGCTATGTCTTCCCTAATGGTGGCGCGATAGGCTTCCCAATTAGCAATGCCCACCCCAAACGTAATTTTCACTTGATGAATTTCGGCAAAACTTTGGGCTGCTACGGCTGCTGCCGCCGTCAATAAACCGGGCGTAGCACCACAACCTGTTACATAAGTAATACCAGCGCCCTTCAACTGTTCTCGTAAGGTCAAAAGTTGCTCTACGGCGCTAGTGCGTTTGAGCGCATCCACTAACACCCCTTGCCATCCGGCTTGAATAAACTTGCGAGTCACATCCGCCATGAAGGTATTGGGTAGATTCGGTAAAGCTAAAAAGTAACCATCCACATCGCTATTATTAATCAAATCATCGATACTGTTGGGGCTGAGGGCGCCGTAATTAGGTAAATAGCCCGTAGAACCTTGCTGATGATAAAGTTTAATTAAACTATCAGTATCTAAACCATCTTCATGGTATGCAAAACCATGACGATCCGCCACTGCGACTAAAGACATCTCGGTTTTAGGTTGTAAAATTCTGGCGGCCGCCTGTCCTAAACCACCAAAACCTAATACACCTACTCGAATTTTATTCATACTCATAAAAAATTACTACTACAAACAGTCAATCTTTGATGATAATATTTTCTGCTATCTTTGTCACTAAGCGCGCATCTAAGGTTAGGGCAAACGCATACTCAGGAAAATAAAATCTTAAGCAGATATTTTTCATCCCACCCTGCTTTTATAGGAATCGCCGTAATTTCATTGGACTTCTCATCTACTTTTACTTGTGCTAGTACCAAATTATTTTCAGTAGCCCAAGCACTAACCATATGTATGGCTTTTTGATTGTGAGCCGAGTCATAAGAATGACGCAATGTTTTACCATCAATAGCGATGACCTCACCATGTGTAATTTTAGCTACAGCTTCAATCCAACTCAAAAAACATTCTTGTAATTGCTGAGGACATAAACGAGCAAAAACACGAGCAATAGTATCATGAGAAGGAATGCCATGGGGCAATGATAAAAAAGTCTCTAACCATGATTGTTTAGAACGTCCATATTCTTCAATTTCTACCCAAGTGTCCGCACCACAAATAACTGCTAAAATTGTGAGGATAATAATATCTCGAAGTTGGTGTTCAATCAAATAATGGACACGAGGCTCATCAACTTGGTCAAAATGTTTCCACAAATCTGATCAAGGATTTACCATACAACTCATCAATGTATTAAGCTAAGACGCATTTAACTTACATTCACTAATTCACCTTTGTTTTTAATTTTTTTACTCCAATTAATAACTAAGCTTCCTTCGTTCAATAAGTAATTTACTGTTTTTTCTAGCTGTTCTTTATTTTCAAATTCTCTATGCGCTATGTATTCTTTTGCTGAGTGCCACACTAACTCTATCAAGTTATAATCTGGACTATATACTGGCAAATATTCTAATCGTATATTTGGTAAATTATTCTCTATTCTCTCTACTATTTCTTTTTTCTTATGAAAACTTGCATTATCTAATATAATTATTATTTTTGGACCATATTCTTCAAAATCTTTTTCATTATTTCCTTTTTCTACCCATTCTTTTTTCACTTCTTCTTTTAATTTTTCTAGTTGTTCATAAAATGTTTCTGAATCTCCTTTTTTAATAACAAAACATATTCTTTTTTTATCTGAATATCTTAATCCTCCCATTATATTGACTCTTCCTCTTCTCCGTTGTCCTTTACTTTTTTTCCTTTTACCTTTTTTCGTCCATGTTTTTTTTCTTATCACTCTTAAACTAAAACCAGATTCATCCCAAAACCATACCTGAACTAAATTAGGATTCTCTTTACTTATTTCTATATAATGCTCTAATTTTTGTTTAAATGCTTTTCTTTGTTCTTGATTTTGTTTATCTTCTAAACTATATTTTCCCCAAATATAACTATACTTTTTTCTTTTTAATATCCTCACTACTTGTGATTTGCTTAATTTAATTCCTGTTTGTAATTCCAAATGTTCTGACAATCTTTTTCCCGTCCATCGACCAAAATCATATCCAAACTCTTCTGGATTTTTATCAACTACTTCTAATAATATTTCAATATATTGAGCTGTTACTTTTGTTTGGTTTCCTTGTCTTCTTTTATCTTGTAATGAATCTACATTATTGGGATTGCCATGAACTGCCCAATAAGCCACTGTTTTGAGTGAACAACCCAAAAATGAGGCAATTTCTTGATAATTTTTACCATCATTCTCTAATAAAAATATTAAAATTCTTTCTCTGACTTCCGCTCTATTTTCTATTTTTAAAGGATCTTGTCGATACTTTCTCTCTTCCTCTGATAAAAAATTTTTATAAGGCATCAGTTGCACTAGCATTTTATCTTTTGTAACTTGAATTATATACCAGATCAATGCGTCTTAGCTTATGCGTTTGCCCTGCAATTGTGAACTGATAATGGGTTAAAAGGGCAAAGGAAATTATGATTTCATAATCTCCTCTTTCCCCCTTCCTCCCTTGTCCCATTCCTACCCCTGACTCATGCCCATGATTTCATAACCAGCATCCACATAAATTACCTGTCCAGTAATGCCACTGGCTAAGTCACTACAAAGGAAAGCCGCTGTGTTGCCCACTTCTTTTTGAGTAACTGTGCGTTTTAGGGGCGCACTCCGCTCTACATGGTGAATCATATCAAGAATACCACCCACCGCAGAGGATGCTAAAGTACGAATAGGACCAGCAGAAATAGCATTAACACGCACATCCTGAGCGCCCATCTCCGCAGCCAAATAACGTACACTCATTTCCAAAGCTGATTTAGCAATACCCATGACATTATAGTTAGGAATCACTTTGACACCGCCCAAATAAGTCAGGGTGACGATGCTACCACCATCACGAAATAAAGGTTTTGCTCCTTGTGCTAAACGAGTGAGAGAATAGGCACTAATATCAAGGGCAGTTTGAAAACCACTGCGAGAAGTGTTGCTAAAATCCCCACTGAGATCATCTTTTTGAGCAAAAGCGAGGCAATGAATTAAAATATCAATGTGACCCCATTGATCTTTGATTTGAGCAAAAGTCTGATCGATTTGCTCATCATCCTGCACGTTACAAGGCAAGAAAAGACTGGGATTGAGGGGTTCGACTAACTCTCTAACTTTTTTCTCAAAACGTCCTTTTTCGTCAGGAAGATAAGTAATACCAAGATTTGCGCCCGCTTCGTGCAACTGTTGGGCAATACCCCAAGCGATGGAACGACTATTGGCAATACCCGTCACAAGCGCATTTTTTCCACTGAGATTTAACATAATTAATTTGATTCAATAATAAAATGATCGGTTACACTGATTAAACGATAAAATAGTAGTCTAGCTTACGCTATTTTCTAACAAAAGCGCCCTCTGCACCACCCATCAATTATTAAGTATAATCAGAGTCTATGCAACCACCTACCCAAGAACAACCTCTAGCTGGAGTATTTCGTCAAATTGGCGCGGGGATTTATACCCCAGTAACAGAAAAATTTGAACGGGGGAAAACCATTTTTTTCCCCGGTGATCCAGCCGAGAGGGTATATTTTTTGGTGAAGGGCGCTGTTAAACTATCCCGTCTCTACGAAGCAGGAGAAGAAATTACCGTTGCCTTATTACGAGAAAATAGCGTTTTTGGTGTATTATCCCTCATCACAGGGCAAAAAAGCGACCGCTTCTATCATGCCGTGGCTTTCACTCCCGTAGAATTACTATCAGCGCCCATCGAACATTTCCAGCGCTCTCTCAAAGAAAATCCCGAATTATCTCGTTTGATGTTACAAGGTTTGTCATCTCGCATACTACAAACCGAAATGATGATCGAAACCCTCGCCCATCGTGACATGGCATCCCGTTTAGTGAGCTTTTTATTAATTCTCTGTCGTGATTTTGGCATTCCGTGCGCTAATGGTATTACCATTGATTTGAAACTATCCCATCAAGCCATTGCCGAAGCCATCGGTTCAACCCGTGTCACCGTCACCCGTTTATTAGGAGAATTACGACAAGATGGCTTAATCTCTATCAATAAAAAGAAAATTACCGTTCATAATCCCGTCGCTCTCAGTCAACAATTCGCTTAACCTTATAATGACCAGTGCCTATGTACTAATTTTTGCCGTTTTAATACTTGGGGGCTTAATCGCAGCGCTAGGAGATCGTATCGGGACAAAAGTCGGTAAAGCAAGGTTAAGATTATTTGATTTAAGACCCAAACAAACCGCCATTGTTATTACCATTGTCACTGGCATTGCCATTTCTGCCTCCACTTTAGGAGTATTATTTGCCCTAAGTCAATCCCTGCGCCAAGGTGTTTTTCAGCTAGATGAAATTTTAAGTCGTCGTCAAGAAGTAGAAGAAGAATTGGCATTAGTATCTCAAGCAAAAGAGGAGGCAGAAAGAGAATTACAGGAAGCGAGACAAAAACAATCGGAAGCCACCAAAATTTTAGTTACCACAGAAACTGAGCTAGACAAAACTCAACAACAATTACAAGAATTATCTAATCAAACGGAAATTTTAACTAAGGAAGTCGCCAAAATTGAAACAGAAAGAAAAGATTTATTAACCGAAAGAGAAAGACTATTAGCCGAAAGAATAAAAATCACGGAGGAAACGAAGTCATTACAAAGTCAACTCAGTGAAAAAGATCAAGAATTGAGACTAAGACTAGGGGAAATCCAAGAAAAAGAGCAAATTTTAGCCCAACAGTCAGCAACTTTAGAAGATTTGAACCGACAACAGCAAGAATTGAGAGCAGAAGTCAAATTTCGAGACCAAGAAATTAGTAAACTAGACCAAGCTATCGCTCAAAGAGATCAAACTTTAGGAGAAAAAGAAGAGTTACTGGCTAGATTAGAGCGAGATTTAAAGTTTTTTCAGAAAGAAGTAGAAGTACTAGAGCAATATTATCGCACCTATCAAGATTTACGAGAGCGCCCCATCGCTATTGTCAGAGGGCAACTATTAACCGTTACCCTCGTAAGAGTAGAAAAAAATACCGACCTTGAGCAGTTAATAGACGGGGTTTTAAATGAAGCGAATAGGGGCGCTAGGGCTATCTTAGGCTATGGTAACGATAATCCTAATCAAAGATTTGTCCAAATCAGTAAAAGACAGGTAGAACAAATTCAAAGCCAAATTGCGGGAGGGGGAGAGTTTTTAATTCAAATTCTTTCGGCAGGAAATTATGTGCAAGGAGAAGAAACTATCCGCATTTTTACAGATGTTGCCCCTAATCGTCGAGTATATCGTCAAAATGAAGTTATTGCTTCTACCGTTCTTGATGATAGTGAAAATAGTAACACGGCTATTCAAGAAAAACTAGATTTTTTAATTTCAGTTAGTCAATTTCGAGCGCGCCAACAGGGTATTCTCGGGCGTATTGTGGTAGGAGATGGACAAATTATTTCTCTAGTTAATTTTGTGCAACAAGTGCAAGAATCTGAGCAATCTATTGATGAAATTCGGGCTATAGCAAAAGAAACTACTTATAGTGCTGGACCTTTACAGATTACTTTATCTGTTATTGCTAACGGAGAGGAAGTCTTTAGACTCTAGTTACGGTTTGGTTAAAGATGATATAGTGATAGACTGTGTGTGCCACCTGCAATTTAATTGATTCTCTATGCCCCAATGATATCAGGTTCGCTTAAACAGTTACAATTAAATATCTGCTGAAGACTCAAAATACAGACTTTGTTTTATAAGTGATTATCCGAACTTGATATGACTGCAAGGATTGTGAGAAAATAATATCTCGAAGTTGGTGTTCAATCAAATAATGGACACGAGGCTCATTAAGTTGGTCAAAATGTTTCCACAAATCTGATCAAGGATTTACCATACAACTCATCAATGTATTATTTCAAGACAAAAACTAACTTTGTTAGTATCTCACAAATTTTTAGTATGGGTTTGCCCTGTCCTAATGTGCTGGGTTAAAACCCCTCTAAATCTTCCCTTAAGAAGCAGGGCGTTTTCGTTCCCAAAAATGTTAGTTTCTCAAACTAGCCAATAATCTGAAATTCAGAGGTTTTTAACTACTAATAAATCAATTAATAGTAAAAAATCCTCCTGTCTCCCTGAATCTCCCCCCTTTTTAAGGGGGGTTGGGGGGGATCATCCTTATATTGTCTTCTTGTCAAAAACAAATCAATTTTGATCCTGACTTTGAAAACACCCTGCT
>JACYMF010000074.1 GCA_015272165.1 Cyanobacterium sp. T60_A2020_053 | reverse complement strand
ATACTTTCTCTCTTCCTCTGACAAAAAATTTTTGTAAGGCATCAATTACACCTAAATTTTATCTTTTCTAACCCAAATTATATACCTAATCAATGCGTCTTAGCTTACCATTAACAGAGCGATGGCGTTTTTAATTTGACGATGGGGCAAAGCGTTGATATGAGGATTATCGGTTTCCCCTTCCCAACCGCAGTTCCAGCTATCATTATCGTTACTGCCATCGTTGTTATTTTCGCCGTTGGCATCGTTATGTTTACCGTTGTAGGAAACTGTATCCATGAGGGTAAAACCATCATGGGCGGTGATGAAGTTAATGGAAGTAGCCGGCGCCCTCCCCGCCTCAGCATAGAGATCGGGTGATCCCTGTAACCGTTGTGCCATATCCCCTACGGTAGTATCACCTTTGATGAATTTCCGAATAGTATCTCTGTATTTACCGTTCCATTCTCCCCAGCGCCCGTAAGCCGGAAATGAACCCACTTGGTACAAACCACCGGCATCCCAAATTTACCCGTAGCGGCGTAACCAGCTTTAGGGGCAAAAAATCCGACGGTACTATAACCCCAATAATTATAAAGAGTTTCTCCGGTAGTGGGATTAGGGCGACTATTTTCAAACTCGTCAAATTCATAAACGGGCATTAACTCGATGGCATTAACCCCTAATTCCTTGAGGTAGGGAATTTTATCTTTAATCCCTGCGAATGTACCTCGATGGCTTTCCTTTAACCCTGAAGATTGATGTTTAGTAAAACTACCATGGAATATACGTTACCGATGCGAAATTCATCAGGAAAAGGGATTTCTCCAAAAGGTTCAGGGGCGTGTTTCTCGAATAATACTAATGTACACGAAGTGGCATGGGTAGAAAAAATGGAGAAATTCACACCACCGGGGACAAAGGTGGCGCCGAAGGGCGCTGGATTTCCCCGTCTTAGTTTAAATTCTCCGTGAGTATGAGTTGGATGTATGTCTATTCTTTGCATGATAATTTATGGTGGAGGGCGCTGGGGAATCGGCAATGGGTTATATTACTTTCCTCACCGTGTAATCAATTACACGGCTAACAAACAACGTTCAATAAATTGAACTCGGATGAGCTTATCTTTACAAGTAATTACAGCAATTTCCAGATCAATGAATCACAAAAATTTCTTCTAACTGTAGGGTGGGCAATGCCCACCATTTCAAAGCGCGGTTTGCTAAATTCAAAAGGGCTGTAAATAAACTTGATATTGTCCATGAAATAAGGTTCTTACAAAAGTTTTTGAGCTTCTTCCAAAGAATCAGCAGTGGTGAAAAAATCCAAAAAGCCTGTTACCGACATAGTATCCTTAATATCTTCCGATAAACCCACCAAAATTAACTTAGCACTGTTATTAGTGGCTTGACGGTGCATAGATAATAGTGTACGGAGACCGGCGCTGGACATATATTCTACGGCTGTCATCTCAAGGATTACTTGAGCGTTTTCCGTTGCCAAAGGGACAATTTTTTCTGTGACGTCTGATGCCACCGAAGAATCAATATCTCCCTCGATGGCGACAATTTGTAAATTATCTTGGGTGGTGATTTTGATTTCCATAATTTTTGAATGACTATTTAATTGATAATGTGACTAAAATCAAGTTTCAATAACTATCCTAGTTAACTACTGCTGAAATTCTCCATTGTGATAATCACCAAGAAAAGTTTGCAATTTTGCAGATAATTTTTCTGTCAAATTTTCCATAGTATCAGAATCACTGAGAAAAAATTGAGGGTGCTTTACAATATGACGAAAACCCTTTAGACAAAAATCGAGGTGTAGATTATTAACCCACGACTGTTTTATTTTTTTTAAAGGGTAAAGTCGAGTGTTTGAACGAGTTTTAAGGTAAGATATTTGGTCAAAGTAAAGGGGTTGATACTCAATATCAATGGACGAACACCAGTCCTCCCATTTGCTCCGGTTAATTGCTCCATGAGTAATAATTGGAATCCAAGGAACTCGAAAAGCATCTGCTAAAATAGCTCCGTGCATGGCTTCTGCTATAAGAATTTCAGTCTGAGCAATTTTTGTTAAACACTCTTCTACTGATTTAGTTGAATCGATAAATTCAATTCCTGCTTGTTGGCAAATTTCCTGCCATGGAACTCCTTTACTAATAAAACTATGATGAGGCATAAAAGAAAAAGTATATTTTTTGGACAAGGAAAAATCAAACACTTTCCTCGTTAAAATGGCACTATCACAAATGGAATAATCAAGAGATAAACCTAGTTTTCTTGCGGTCAAAGGACCTCGAACACAATAAACCTTGTGAGTATCATCTAATACTAAGTTCCCATTTTTGCCTCCATAACCAGCGCCCGACCCAAAAATTACTCTAATTTTTGCATCAGGAGTTTTACTTCTTAAAGAACTGTTAAGGACAGTTCCAATGCCGATAAATGCAGTGGTTGGATCATTATCCAAAATATTTGGTATTAATTTATGCCATAGCCAAGGATTGAGATCATCGCCAAAGTTAATTTCATTACCATTTTTCCAGTAGTAAAGTTTCATAAATTAAATTTTAGTGTTGAGTTGATTAAAGTAATGGTAGGGTGATACACACCCCACCTATTTCCTTTATGCTACAGGTACAATAGTTACTTTTACTTTGACTCGATGATCAGATTTAGGTAACTTAACGGTTAAAGCCTCAGCATCAAAATTGCTATAAGGAAAAATTCGTTAAATAATTTAATGGTTTTTTCCGTATCCTCCATAATATGGGGATCGCCCGTACAACGGTAGGTTTGAATAGGTCCAGCGAGGGCGTAAATTTGTTCGTAAGCTGGAATTGCGTCATAATCATCGCCAAATTCGGAGGCAAAAATCTTTTCTTCTCTGTCGCCGTTAACGTCAATACCGTGATACCAATAAACGATACCTTCGTCGAGGTCTTCAAATTTCATGTGTTCGCGCAGGTATTCTGTACCTCTATCATTAACTTCTGTGGTTACTTTCACATGATATTCAATAACATCATTTTCGGGGTTAGAACCGAATTTTAAGGAGTCATTTCCCCATAAATGAGAGATATATTTTACCTCATAACCATTTTCAGGAAAAAACTCATTAAAACGCTTATATTCTGTAGCGTCAAAATGTTCTTCAATAATTACACCAATTTTTCCTTTGGACATTTTTATTTTACCTGATAATTTTTGTGTGCATGATGACGAGTTGAATTGTTTTTATAATAACTCGATATGTTTTTTTGTCACCCATTTAATAATTTTTATGAATTACCAAATTTAGCTAAATAATTAACTGTGTAAATAATTACATAGCTAATTATTTATCGTCCAATTTATTAAACTAAAGACTGATATTTGTATTAATTTTTAAGTGTTAAAAACTCTCAATCCTCAGAGAGAGGAGAAAAATTAAGCAAAAACGAAATCGGTATCAGCGACAGTAGTATTCAATAAAGTGGCAATTTCTTCACCAAAAGCAGAGATAATCACATTAGTGCCATTTTGTTGATAGTTAAAATCATCACTACCTAAACTGAGTGTGGTATTGAGGAAACCAATCACATCTTCACCAGAAACAAAGTCGCTAATAATATTGGGATTACTAGGAATAGCGCCCTCATCCGTACATAACCAAAACTGATCAGCTCCCTCCCCTCCACTAATACGATTACCACCGCATGTCCTCCATGTTCCCCATGTTCTCCATGTCCTCCATGTTCCTCTTCGCTATCTCCATCATGACCTCCATGGCCTCCATGTCCAGCAATGAAGGTATGAATTTTTAGTTGTTCATGACCTTCTGGAACTTCACCCAACGCTAATGTAGTAATATTACCGCTACTGGTTTGGACAGGGGCGCCGTTAGGAGTTTCAGGAGTTTGTAAGGCATAACCAGAAGTGACTTTGATCTCACCTGTATAGTTTGGCCCATAAGGTTGAACATCTTGATGGAAAACCGCAGTTTCGTGAGCTACACCAGTAGCACTTAAACTGTTGATGGCACCAGAGCGCACGAGTCCTTCTAATGTCTTACCATCAAAGGCTTCTAGTAATCCTCGACCACCAGCGCCCCGCGCCAAGACAATATCATAAAAATTATCCCCATTAATATCACCCACTGCGACATTAATGTTCCCCGTAAAGTCTTCATGATGAAAGGCATTAGTAGTAGTCATTAACTGGTAATCAGCACCGTTATAAATTTCGATTCAAGATAATTTACATCGGCAATGGCAACTTCAATGCCACCATCGAAACCCGTGCCGTAAGGAGTGAGGTTGAGACGTTGATCCGTATCACTAGCTTGAAATAACTGTATTGTATCCCCTGTAGGATTGTCCACACCTAACCAAGTATCATCGGTATTGAGAATAACCTTAACTACCGCCATCATAAGGTTCCGGAATTTCACCAGTGGGCATGGGTTCACCCGTCACGTCAACTGTCGCTAAAACTTGAGAACCCCAAATTAAATGACCATCTTGAAAACCTCTATCAGCGGTCAAAAGTGGCGCATCATCAGGATTGATGGGATCACCAAACGCATCCCCAAAGACACCAATTAAGTTGCCTTCGTTGTCGTATTCAAACACCGCAGAAAAGTCGCTTTCTCCCTCAAATAAGTCATTATCAAAAGAAGTAAGGGCGCTGCCAATACCAAGAGAAGATACAAATAAATTGCCATTTTCCCCTGTGATTACTTCAAAAGGTCCTTGCAGGGGAAATAATTCGGGATCAATGGGGTTATCCGTACTAGGTCCTTCAACAATTATTTCTTGAAAATTACCATCTTGATCGTAAGCTAAAACCTTATTTCCATAGACTGAGCTGACATAAATTGTGCCATCAGCGCCCTCCACCAGTCCTGCCAAGCCTCGCAAACTGCCTTCTGGTTCATTTTTGTTAAAAACTTCTAAATAGTTGCCTTCTGAGTCAAATTTGAGAATATTAACACCGCTCACGGTTTGAGTTTCCGGGTCAAAAGAACCGAAAGAGGAAACTAAAAGATTATTATTATCATCAAATAATAGACCCACTGGACCAATGAGGGGAATATCAGGATCGTTACCATCAATAAATACCCCTTGATAATCACCATTAAGGGAATATTTGAGGATTTGATTACTACCTAATGAGGAGACATATAGTAACGTTTCCCCATTCATTTCGTGAAAAATCAGGTTATAAGGGCGATATAAGGGGCTGTCATCTGGGTTAGCATCTCCAAACACTCCTAAAAATTTTAATGTAGGTTGGGTTGAGGCACGAAACCTAACAAAAAACAACCTAAAAAATTTAATGTAGGTTGGGTTGAGGCACGAAACCCAACAAAAAACAACCAAACGAGGAGAAAAAGTTTTTTACCCTCACCCCAACCCCTCTCCTGTGGGAGAGGGGAGAAGAAGAATTAAGCAAAGACGAAATCGGTATCAGTAACAGTAGTATTTAAGAGAGTGGCAATTTCTTGACCAAACGCAGAGATAATCACATCGCTACCATCTTGCTCATAACTAAAATCACTACTACCTAAACTGAGGGTAGTATTTAAAAAACCGATCACATCCAGCCCTGACACAAAGTCACTGATAATATTTGGGTTGTCGGGAATAGCGCCCTCATCCGTATATAACCAAAACTCATCAGCGCCCTCCCCTCCAGTAATGGGATTACCACCGCCACTGGTACTGATAAATAATTTATCGTCACCGTCACCAAGGATGATGCGGTTATTTGTTCCAGCAAAAAGGGTATCGTCACCGCTACCGGTATCAATACGACTTCCTTGCCCTTGTTGAGATACATCTACAGAGTCTAAACCGCTACCAGTAAAGAGGATTTGAGCGTTACCTGTAAAAGCATTAGTGGGAAAAGCGCTATCAATGTCATCATTACCAGCGCTACCACCCACCACCACTTCACCACGAGAAACGTTACTGGCGATGGAAAACTGAATCAATTCGGCAGTTTCAGCAGTTCCCGTAATGGTAAACATTTGCCCTGCATCCACATAGAGATAATCCCCTTCTTGGGCTTCTTGCATGGTGCCACCGAGATCAAAAACTACCTCACCGCTTAATACTCTGAATACTTGTTGATCACGGGTGATTTGTTCATAGGATTCGTTAGCGCCAATTTCAAATAAATTAGTAGCCACTGGATTGGGATTATTGGGCCCACTGGTTTGTCCAAATCTCATTAAGGAAAAAGGTGTTTCAAAAGAGGTATTTTCAAACGGGTTGGAGGGCTCTGGATCAAATATACCAGCAGGGGCGCCCACCGTCTCAAAACCTTCTGCAATACCTGAAGGGGTTAATAGGGCGATGATGCGCGCTGGAATTTTGCCTGTATTTGACCAAGTATGAATTTTACCCGTACCCCTCTCCCAGAGCAGGGTGTTTTCAAAGTCAGGATCAAAATTGATTTGTTTTTGACAAGAAGACAGGTTGACAGGGAGACAGGAGGATTTTTTACTATTAATTGATTTATTAGTAGTTAAAAACCTCTGAATTTCAGATTATTGGCTAGTTTGAGAAACTAACATTTTTGAGAATGAAAACGCCCTGCTCCCAGGGGAGAGGGGAGAAGAATAATTAAGCAAAGAAAAAAATAGGCAATTAATTCTCAATCACCCTTAAAGGGATGACTACAAACTACAGAACTACCCCAGTTTTGGAAGCATCGGGATAAACGCGCCATTCGTAGATTTTTTCACCGTTAAAGCGGTAAATATCGGTACAAGGTACTTGCACAAAAGTTTTATTTTTCTTATTAACGTAATTAGCGTCCATTTCGAGGATGATTACGTCATCAATTGCCCAAAAACCTCTTTGATTATGGGTGGTTAATTTGAGGGTTTGATAGATATGTTGTAATAATCCAGCGATGGCTTCAGGTCCAATGACGGGATCATTTGCACCAATTTTATAAAGCACATCTTCCGTGAAGAAGGTTTTAAATAATTCCCAATCTTCCCCATGGAGGGCAGCATACATTTTAGTTAACTGAGCGCTAATATCGGCGGAGGGCGCTGGTTTAGCTGGTTCTACCGCAGGAGTGGCAAATACAGGGGTAATATCCATATAAATGCGCAATTCCTGCACTTTATCCCCTTTGAAAACGATGGTATCACAGCAAGGCAAACGGAAAACTTTACCGTCATGACGAATATAAGTCACTTCCATTTCACAGATTACCGTGTCGCCCTGTTCCCACATTTTGGTAATGTGATGATATACTTTCGCTACGGTATTAAGGAAACCTTGAGAGGAATCGATAATGCCTTGAGGTTCATAAGCCACAGGAAAATTACTAAACTGATAATGAGCGTCTTCGGTGTAGAATTTCACGAAGTTATTGACATTCATAGATTCCCCAGCGAGGAACATTTGGCGCACGATTTGGCAGAGTCTGCCCTCGGTGTTGGTAGCGGTTAAAGTTGCTTGTGTCATAGTGTCACCTTGATTTTGTTGTTCAATGATGTTTTTAAGATTTAAAGTTGCCTTCTCGATGTATTCGGCATTAGCAGCGTGGAGGAAAAATTGAGCTTCGGGTAATTCCAGCGCCCCCCCACTAACGGTGTCAGTTGGAATACATTAACCAACATAGGGTTTAACTGTTTACCCGCATCGTTAGGTTGCACGACCTGATTAATAAATCGAGGTTGAAACATGGGATAGTTGAGGATGTCATAGGTAATCATGCGATTAGCCTCGTCAATGGTGATCCTTTCTCTGACTAACATTTGCGAGGTTTTCACTTCCCTCAACATTCCATCGGGATAAGTTTCGAGGGTGTGGGTATATTCCACGGGCGCTGGCATATAATTGCCCGGATTCTCGATTTTATCTAGTAAAATTTGCCAAACTAATTCCGAACTAGCATTGACAGGAATGGAATAATGTGCTTTTAATTCTTCATTAGCAAGGCTAAAACCCCGACCATTTAAACCCCAATAGTGGTTATCATTGGCAAGATTATATTCTTTTTGCGCCCGTAAGAAATTAGCTTTTGCCGTGCGTCTGACTTGGTTAAATTCCAACTGTTCACCATTAGGACCTTTACAGTAAAATAAAGCCCAACCGTCAAAATCTCCGGGAAACTCAGTCTTAGCATAAAGATGAGGCGCCCTTGCCCTTGCTTGTTCTGAATCGAGTTCGATGGTACGATTAGCAATTACATTGGTCATGCCACGGCGATGACATTCATCCTCTAACATTTTGGCAAATTCATCTAAATCCACATCATCTTTCACAAAGAAAGAGATATGGGACCCATTCACATAACCAATGCCCGTGGGTACTGATTCAAATGTATTAGGGGCGTGTTCGTCTTGGTTAGCACCACGGAAGTGGATTAACTCGATACAGGTATTACCAAAGGAAATAAAGCGCACGTCAAGGGCATCTTTACTACCGTCTCGAATGTGTGGCACACCTAACTGACGGGGATCGATACCTTTTTCTTTAGCTTCTAAATCTTCTTTTTGGAAGATGAGGTTATGTAAATCTGAACCAACGAAACCGTTACCACCGATGGCGACTTTACCGCCTAACACATCGAGATAAAATTCTAAAGCTAGATCAAGATTATTAACGGTAATGCCGAAATGTTGTACACCCTGTAAATGTTGCGCCACCGTGTGCTTAGGTGCTTCAGCTATCACTGTTAGGGGTACTTTACCATTAGTAGCTACTTTGCCGTTACCATTACCACTAGCAAGAGCTTTTTGGCTTTGTTAATTGCCTTTGAGCATTAAATCAGTAATATCTGGTTTAAGTTGATTGGTAGCGCCGATGGTGGCAATCAATTCCGATACTTTAGAACTTCTTTCCCCTGCTAAGGTCATTTTACCTTCATATACAAAAGTATAAGCAGTACGTTCAGGAAATGGTCTGATTAACTGGATATATTGCCCGGCTTGAGCTACAGCCTGTTGATATTCCATCGAAGCAAAAAACTGTTCTTTAGCCAGTTGATTAGTGAAAGCGATATGAACTACGCATTTCCGCTACGCTGAGAAATGCGTTTCTGACGCTTCTTCGCCCCAAGTTGCCTCATGCTTCCGCACTCAGTAGAGCTTGGCGACTCTGCGTCTAAAGAGGCACGTTCCATACCCCTGATATAGTTTTCTATGACC
>JACYMF010000073.1 GCA_015272165.1 Cyanobacterium sp. T60_A2020_053 | reverse complement strand
CGATTTTTTTGTTGGTTCGTTTACATCCCCCGTTGATTTCAGTGGGTATTTTTTTTGTTGAGAAATTCAACGGGGGTCTTTCACTCACATTTCAAGATAAAAATATTTTGTAGGTTGGGTTAGCCATAGCATAAGCCAACAACGATTTCATCTAATTTATTTAGGGTTTACTCAATAACCCTGTTAAGAGTGAAAATGAAATTACCTAATCCAGAAATGACCTTAATTGATGATGGTAAACTAATAGCATACTCCTTAAATTTTAACCATGATGAAGGTAAACATAAAGCTCGTGTTTTTAAATCAGCTTTAGGGATTACCCTAGACAACCTAGAAGAGCTTAAAATAGTTTTATTAGAAGCAGTGAAAAACTATGAAGCAATTCTGACTAAAGCTAATTCTTACGGACAAAAATATATTATTGACTTTCCCCTGACTAGAAATAATCAAACTGCCATTATTCAAAGTGTGTGGATAATCCGTAATGAAGAAAACTTCCCTCGTTTAGTCACTTGTTATGTATTATAAAAAAGAGATAATCATGAAACTATACGACATTGTTGCATTATTGCAAGATTTACCCGAACTAAACCTTTACCGAGGACAAGTAGGCACGATTATTGAAGAGTATGAACCTGACGTGTTTGAAGTAGAATTTGTAACGAATGCAGGTAAAGTTTACGCTTTAGAAACCTTATTTGCCGAACAAATAATATTACTTCATCACGCGCCCCTCACCCCAGACTTAATGACAGTTTAAATTATTCAGCAAACCCTACTTATAAATAATGCGATGGCGCAAAAATAACAAAATTAAGACACCAAGCACAATACTAGCTGATAAATATAACCAAAAAATATGAGCATAGACAATACCTTGATCTAACACAAAACCCCCCAAAGGAGGACCAATCAAATTACCAACCGCCCAACATTGGGAATTGATGGCAAAATAAATCCCTCTTAACTGAGGGGGAGATAAATCCACGATAAAAGCAGAAGCCGGGGGATTGTAAGTAGCGAAACCCAGCGCCCCCCACCCCACCGCCATCACAGCCAGAGGGAAAGCAAAATTAACCGAGTTACCAGCGCCCCACACCACCACAAAAGTTAAACCCCAAAACACTAAAGATAAAATCAAACCTTGAATATGACTAAGACGATTAAGTATTTTTAGTATGGGCAACTGAAATAAAGCCGTCAAAGCGATATGTAAACCAAATAAACCACTGAGGCGAGGGATAGTAAAATCATCACTACTCACCGCAAAATTAGTGAGATAAATCGGTAAAGTAGTTTGTAATTGAATGATATAAGTGGTAAACATCACATTAACCACACAAAAAATCCATAAATTAGTATCTTTGAGACTATCTCCCCATCCTTGCCAAAAACCTTGCTGACTAACAAACTTACTACCAGACTCCTCAATAGCGAGAAAAATTACTAGAAAAAAAACCAGAAAAGAAATACCATCAATAATAAAAAGTAAACGGTAAATTCCCGTTAAAGATACTAATAAGCCACCGATAACCACACCAGCACCCAAACCCATGCTATCTCCGAGACGATTTAGAGCAAAAGCAAAATTACGCTCCTCGGCAGTAGTAGTTAAATCAGCTATCATGGCTTCAGCAGGAGGCCAATAAAAACCGATACCCAACCCCATCAATAAATTACCGATTAACAAACTAGGGTAAGTATAAGCGCTCGCCAAAAAGCCATCAGCGCCCGCAGAAATCAAAGCCGAAAGTAATAAAACCTTTTTTCTGCCCCAACGGGGAGAATCGCTCCAGCTACCCCCCAAAAAGCGCCCGATAATGCCAGAAACGGAGGCACTACCGAGGGCAACACCCACGGCGGTAGGAGAAAAACCCAACTGATTAACAAAGAAGAGGGGCGCATAAAACAGAGTAAAGCCAGTGCCAAACTGTAATAATAATCTTCCCCCTGCCAGTATCCATACTTGTCGATTTAGCGATCGGTAATTCATTTAGATTTTAATAAGACAGAGAGAAGAGGGAGAAAGGGCGTAGGGGTTGAACATTGTTCAACCCATTAACATTGTTCAACCCATTAACATTGTTCAACCCATTAACATTGTTCAACCCATTATCATTGTTCAACCCATTATCATTGTTCAACCCATTAACATTGTTCAACCCATTATCATTGTTCAACCCATTATCATTGTTCAACCCATTAACATTGTTCAACCCATTATCAATTATTCATTACTAATTGTTTCTCACCTGATTTTGCCCTTGAGATTTTTCTATGGCGGATAAACTGCGTAATACAGTAATCGCTTTAGTGTATTGCGGATCAGCCGGACTAGCAAATAAATCAGGATTTGCCCTTAACAAAGACTGTTGACGACGACTGAGATTTTGAACCACATTAGGCGCAATACCTTTATGGTTGATATTTAAACCGCCGGGGGGAAAATAGCGAGAAATCGTCACCGCTAAACCCGAACCATCACTTAAAGAGTGTACCGATTGTACCGTACCTTTGCCAAAAGTAGTTGTACCCACTACTGTTGCCCGTTGATTTTCTTTTAGCGCCCCTGCCAAAATTTCACTAGCACTAGCTGAGTTACCATCCACTAAGATAACTAAAGGTAAATTAGTGAGAGCAGAGTTATTGGCGCGGAAACGCTGATGCCCCCCTTGACGATTCACCACGTCAACGATTTCCCCTTGATCTAACCACATTCTGGCAATATCTACACTGGCAAATAATAAACCGCCCGGATTGCCCCGTAAGTCAAGCACAAAAGCAGAAGCCTTTTGCTCCTGTAAATTAGTGATCGCTTCTTTCATTTGTTTAGAGGCAGGGGCGCTAAATTCATCTAATTTGATATAGCCTACTTTTAAGTTATCTTCTTTTTTTAGACTGTATTCCACCACTGGAATTTCAATCTGTTGACGGGTGATCGTTACCTCAAAACTTGATTTTCCCCGCCGATCAATTTGTAACTTCACATCAGTACCATTTTCACCTTGCATAGCTTCGGAGGCTTGTTGTAAATCCATTAAAGCGGTGGGTTTACCATCAATACGAATAATGCGATCTCCTCTGGTTAAACCAATTTCTGCGGCTGGAGATTTACGAATCGCTTCAACAATATAAAGGTCTTGGGTGCGTGGATCAACTGCCATGCGAATACCAATGCCTGATACTTCCCCAGAGGTTTGACTGGTAAGGCTTTCAAATTGATCGGGCGCTAGAAAACGAGTATAAGGATCGCCCAATTCTTTCAGCGCCCGTTCGATGGCTTGATACGCTTCTTTTTGATTACTATAATCTCTGTTGATTAATTCAAGGCGCTTTTGTTGCCAATTAACTTGATTGAATGTTTCATCGACAAATTCATCATGGACAATTTGCCAAACTTCGTCCACCACTGCTTTAGGGCTATCCACCATGGCGCTTTTACTGGTGGAAGATGTCATGAGGGGTAAAAGTGAACCGCTCACAAGGGCGATTAATAGTGAGGTGAAGGGCGCTGATTTTCTCTGGGGCGACTTTTTCATTGATCAGGGAGCTACTTTGATAGTTTTCTATTTTCAGTCTATCAAAACAATTTGGCGTTGGTAAGTTGAAACTCTAATTCTATGAAAAAAAGAAGCAGTGCTAAATTCAACAAGGGGTTTAAACCCCTCACCCCAACCCCTCTCCCATAGGAGAGGGAAGTTTGAGAATTAAGCAAAAACAAAATCAGTATCAACCGCAGTAGCGTTCAATAACTTAGCAATTTCTTGCCCAAAAGCAGAGATAATCACATCGCTACCCATTTGCTCATAACTAAAGTCACCGCTTCCTAAACTTAAAGTAGTATTCAGGAAACCGATCACATCTTCACCAGAGGTAAAGTCACTGATAATGTTGGGGTTATTAGGAATAGCGCCCTCATCCGTAAATACCCAGAATTGTTCAGCGCCCTCCCCACCAGTCACACGATTACCGCCACCACTGGTACTGATGAATAATTTATCATCACCATCACCGAGAATAATGCGGTTGTTAGTTCCAGCAAAGAGAGTATCATCACCGCTACCCGTATCGATACGGCTATTAGAACCAGCTTGGGATACATCAATCATATCCATACCGCTACCTGTGAATAACAGTTGGTTTTCACCCATGAAACCGTTATCACCGAAAGCCGCATCAAGGTCATCATCACCAGCGCTACCAGAAGGGCTTAAAGTAATAGGTAATGGGCTAGGGGTTTCGTTAACATCGCTAATACTTAAGCTAAAATTGGTGCTTAAATCAGGAGTTTGTCCTACGGTAGTATCGTCAACATTAACTGTGACAGAATAAGCATTTTTCGCTTCAAAATCAAGACTAGGTGCGATTAAAAACAATTGATTACCACGAATTTCAAAGCTACTAGCATCCGCACCACTGAGGGATAAAGTATTCACTCCTAAACCATCATCCACCACTGCAATATCAGCTACTCTGATATTAGTAGCAGTATTTTCTGCTAACGTCGTCACGGTATTGGTGAGGTTGAGGGCGCTGGGGGGAATGTTAAATTCAATGGTAACCGGATTTTGGTTAAAATCAACTAAACCAGATGCCGTAAATTGTAACCCAGTAACAAAGGCATTAGCATCTTCAGGATCGAGTAGAGCATTTTCATCGATACCACGAATCCCGAAACTTGCTACCCCGTCAGGAAATCCATTTTGAGTAAAATCAAAGATTTGATTCGGTTGAATGGCAAAATCTGTTTCTACTAAATTGCCGTTACCATCAGGTAACAAAATATCATAAACTCCGTCATCTCCTGCTACTTCCATCGGTACTTGTACTTGGGAAAAATTAGGTCCAGAGTTGACGATATAGTCATAACCAATGGCAATAATTGGGTCAAAAAAGACAAACTCGACAGGATTTTGAATAAAATACTCAAAATTAAATCCTGAGTCTGTAACTACTGGCAATAAAGGATTAGACGGGGCTTGTCCGGGTGTTACACCGGAACGAATAGAAAAACTCCACAAACCGGGAGTTCTTTCGCTAACGTTGCTGGTGTTGACTAAATCCAATACATCTTCAGTAAAAGAGCCGGGTAGAATAAAGAAGTCTTCTAAGTTACCAGCGTCAAAACCTGCTTGTGCAGGAGTACCGCCTAAGCCTCCCTCACCATCACTCGCATCACCAGTTGTCCATTCCAGTTGTCCATAGCGAAACTCAATATCAAAATCTCCCGTAATGCCAGTATTCTCACTACGGTCTCTTAACACTAACTGAAAAGTGTTAGTTAGATCGACATTGGAACTGAAATAACCGACGTTATCCCAAGTAACTACAACGGTATCTTCGTTGGGAAAACCTAAATAGACTAATCCAGATTCCTCATTTCTAGTATCTACATCCGCCCAATAAGGCGCGATGATGGGTTGAGAAGCAATGGGAAATTGCTCAGGTGTATAAGAACCTAGTGAAGAGTTAAAGGAAATGTTACCGTTATTGTTGATAAATAATTCATTATAAACTTGACCGTAAAAATTCACAGGGAATGGTAAAGTTACTACCGAAGAAGAACCATCATCGTTTCTTTGCATGATTTGTTCCCCAAAATTGTTTAATTCTGGAAATGGTCTTAATATGGGGTCGAATTCCATTTTTTATTCCTCCTAATATTTTTGTAAAAGTGGTGCGGTTTTATCTAAAATTTTTTAAGTCTTGCGATATGATTATAGCAACCATTTGATGAAAAATTTATTAAGTATCGTAAAAAAACGAAAAGTCCCGAACTATGTCGGGACTAGAAAATTTTACAACAAAGTCAAATTAAGCAAAAACGAAGTCAGTATCAACCGCAGTAGCGTTCAATAACTTAGCGATTTCTTGCCCAAAAGCAGAGATAATCACATCGCTACCCATTTGCTCATAACTAAAGTCACCGCTTCCTAAACTTAAAGTAGTATTCAGGAAACCGATCACATCTTCACCAGAGGTAAAGTCACTGATAATGTTGGGGTTATTAGGAATAGCGCCCTCATCCGTAAATACCCAGAATTGTTCAGCGCCCTCCCCACCAGTCACACGATTACCGCCACCACTGGTACTGATGAATAATTTATCATCACCATCACCGAGAATAATGCGGTTGTTAGTTCCAGCAAAGAGAGTATCATCACCGCTACCCGTATCGATACGGCTATTAGAACCAGCTTGGGATACATCAATCATATCCATACCGCTACCTGTGAATAACAGTTGGTTTTCACCCATGAAAACCAGCCGTACCAATGGGTAATAGGTTAACTTCACCACCACCCATAATAAAATCAACGCCAGACTCGATTACTTGTTTGGCAATATCAGCCACTTGACTACGGGGAGGCACTCTATTACCATCGATATTGATTTCTGTAGTTTTAGCCACAAATGCCGCCGTACCCGGTTCAAAAATAGCGCCCGATTGTACTAAAGCAGTAACTTTACCAGCGTCTCTGGCTTCTTCTATGATGGTTTGATTTGTGCCTGAGAGAGAAACAATAGCAGAACCATCCGCTTCAAAACCAAAAGACTCAGCAAATACTTTAGCGCCCGTAGCATGGGTAACAGCGCCACCATTGGAAGTACCACTTAACTGATCTTCCATGTGACCGAGATACACCCCAGCATGATCGAGGTTATCCCAGTTTAATCTACCATCTGGACCTAAATCAACAAAACGAGCAAAGGCAAAATGAGATGGAGTTGTACCATCTGGGTGCATGAAAATAACGTGATTTCCGGTTGTGGTCATAACTTTTTGTAGCGATAACTTAGCTAAATTACTGCTATCGTTTATACCAATGACAAGTTAACAAAACTTTATAAACAGGTCATGAAATGGATAAATTTTTGGCGATTACCATGACAATCATTCACGATCCGTTGCAAAATAAGTATTTTATGATGATAATGAAAAAATCTTGTTTAGAAACGTGAGGAATAATTTTAATAAATCTATTTTTGATCAAGACAAAGTAAGCTGAATTGGGGACTAATTAAAGAGATGTTAGAACAAGATGTAATTATTGTTGGTGGTGGTTTAGCGGGATGTCGAGGGGCGCTGGAAATAAAAAAAAATCATCCTCATTTAAAAGTAGGTTTAGTGGCAAAAACTCATCCTATTCGTTCCCATTCTGTGGCAGCGCAAGGTGGCATCGCTTCTAGTTTACAAAATGTTGACCCTGAAGATAGTTGGCAAGCGCACGCCTTCGATACCGTTAAAGGGTCGGATTATTTAGCGGATCAGGATGCCGTAGCAATCTTAACCCAAGAAGCGCCCGAAGTGATCATCGAGTTAGAACATTTAGGGGTATTATTTTCCCGTTTAGAAAATGGGAAGATTGCCCAGCGCCCGTTTGGGGGGCATTCTCACCCTCGCACTTGCTACGCTGCTGATAAAACTGGTCATGCCATTTTACATGAGTTGGTGAATAATTTACGCCATTATGGGGTGACTATTTACGAGGAATGGTATGTCATGGACTTAATCCTTGAGGAAAAAGAAGCCAAAGGCATTGTCATGTTTAACATTGAGGATGGGCATTTAGAAATAGTTAGGGCAAAAGCGGTAATGTTTGCCACTGGTGGTTATGGTAGGGTATTTAATACCACTTCTAATGATTACGCTTCTACGGGTGATGGCTTGGGGATGTGCGCCCGTCAGGGTTTACCCTTGGAAGATATGGAATTTGTGCAGTTTCATCCTACGGGATTGTATCCTGTGGGGGTTTTAATCAGTGAAGCCGTGAGGGGGGAGGGCGCTTATTTGCGCAACAGCGAAGGGGAAAGGTTTATGATTAATTATGCTCCTAATCAAATGGAATTAGCACCCCGGGATATTACTTCCCGTGCCATCATTAAAGAGATACGCGCTGGGCGAGGTATTAATCCCGATGGTAGCGCTGGAGGGGTATTTATCCATCTTGATTTAACTCATTTGGGTAAGGAAAAAATCATGTCTCGTGTGCCGTTTTGCTGGGAAGAAGCTCATCGTTTGGTGGGTATTGATGCGGTGACACAACCCATGCCAGTGCGCCCTACAGCGCATTATTGTATGGGGGGAATCCCTGTTAATACTGATGGGCAAGTGCGCTATTCTGCGGATACTTTTATTGAAGGGTTTTTTGGGGCGGGGGAGTGCGCTTGTGTTTCTGTTCACGGGGCAAATCGTTTGGGTAGTAATTCTTTACTAGAATGTGTAGTTTATGGTCGCAAAGTGGGGAGGGCGCTGGGTAATTATGTACTAAATCGTGATTTTCCTGTCATTGATGAAGCCTATTATTTAACTTCGGCAAGGCAACGCATGAATAAGTTATTGCAACAGAAAGGAAATGTAAGGATAAGTAAACTCAGACAGCAGTTTCAAGACTGTATGAGTGAGCATTGTGGGGTATTTCGTGATGATGGGGTAATATCTCAAGGTTTAGACAAGGTAAAGCAACTTAAAAGCCTTTATTCGCAGATTTTTCTTGATGATAAGTCATCTTGTTGGAATACGGAGCTAATTGAGGCGCTGGAGTTGGAAAATATTATGATGGTGGGAGAGATGATTTTAACTTCTGCCTTGCACCGAAAAGAGAGTAGGGGCGCCCACAGCCGTGAGGATTTTCCTTTGCGTGATGATGATAATTTTTTACAACATACCCTCGCTTATTATCATAATAATGAGGTAAGTTTAGATTATATGCCTGTTAATATTTCCATGTTTACACCCCAAGAACGCAAATATTAATGTAGGGTCTTAGCTTGTGTTATGATTTCAGTAAAAAGGGCAAGGGGCAAAGGTAAATTTGAAGATAGCTTGAACTAGCATTAAATTTGCTTATATCTTAAAAGGCTGAGTTTTAAAATTTTTATTATTCGATAATTATTCTTTTTAAGAATATAGCTATAGACTAAAAAAAAAGACAAAAAATATACCGATTTCACCTAAACAAAATAAGTTATTATTATGGCTGTGCCAACCTTAACTCCACCCACAGAAAACAAGACAGAAAATGAGATAAAATTTCCTCAAGGAGAATTTTATAGTAATGAACCACCTTTGGAAACTTACCAACATTTACAACAAATCATTATTTTATTGCAATCCTTGCAGTATTTATGGCGCGATAGAAAGGATTATTTTTGTGCTGGAAATCTGACGATTTATTACAGCGCCCGTCAAAAGAAATCTGAGTATTTTCGAGGACCTGATTTTTTTGTGGTGTTGGATACTACTAATGATGAAACCCGCAAAAGTTGGGTAGTGTGGGAAGAAGGCGGTAAATATCCTCATTTAATTGTGGAAATTTTATCAAAAAGTACCGCTCAAACTGACAGGGAAGAAAAAAAACAGATTTATCAAGATATATTTAGAACACCGAATTATTTTTGGTTTGATCCTTTTACTTTAGAGTTTCAAGGCTTCGTATTAATTAGTGGGAAATATCAACCCATTACTCCTAATGAACAGGGATGGTTATATTCTGAACAATTAGGGTTATATTTGGGCATATATGAGGGTAAATTGCGCTATTTTACAGAGCAAGGAAAGTTAGTTTTAACACCTGAAGAGTCTGCTGAAAAATTGGCACAAAAATTAAGAGAATTAGGTTATAATCCTGACGAAATTTAATTTAAAATTTAAGGACTCCATTGAGGGTTAAATCCTTGAATGGGTAATTCCTGCAATGATGGTTGGGGTTGAAGGGCGCTGGGTAATGTAAATAACCATAGACGACTACCTAAAATTAATTCTGCCGATTTTGTTAATAATTCTTCATCAGGAGAAATAGTAATTTGTGATTTATCTTCTACATTATTTTCGGTGATTAATTGATCAAATAAAATACCAAAACCGTCGGGCGCTATACTAATTTTTATATCTTGAGAACTAGGTAAAGCCAGAAGTGGAATTACTTGATTTGATTCAACATTTATCCCAACAAAATAGGGTTTTTCTCTAAATTCTTCTCCATTTTCAATCAATTCTGTTAATAAGCAAAAAACATTTTTATTATTAGGAGAAAACTTACAATCAATGATAGAACCCTGAATATTGATTAACTCTTTTTCTACTCCTTGATTATTGACATAAAAAAGGCTTTTAGTATATCTTAAATCTTCATTATCTTTATTAAAATCCACCATAACAGCGCCCTTCCCATCTTTTGAAAATGTTAAAACTTGACCATATTGCGGTAAAAAATTAGTAATTTGAGAGTTATTAGAATCTTGAATCGGAATGATACTAATACCTTCACCTTGGGCAACGGCAAGGGCGCTACCATCTGGAGTTACTGTAAATTCACCTCCTTGCACATTCAGTTTTTGGGGAATTTTTCCCTCTTCAATTTTCCATAAATCAAAATCTGTAGGGTTATCTTTTTTTATTCTCTGCACAATGATTATTTCTCCATTTTTACCACCTAAATCAAATTGATTGTTTTGGTAATCTTTAGCATCTAAAATTAATTTTAGTTTACCCGGTATTTCGGAATTATTGTTACTAGATAAGCCAGTATAAACTTCATAAATAGAGGTATCTTTAGGGAAGTCTTGAGAAGATTCATTATCGGTGGCAGAAAAAACTATTTTTTTTGTATCAGGGGTAAAATGAAAATCAACTACTGTTAAATTATTAGGAGTTAAAATAGTTTTATTTTCCTGAGTCGAATTATTTAAAACCAGTTTGCCTATCTCTTCTCCTTGACTACCGATGTAGGCAAAAGCACGATCTCTACTGCTAAAATTACCAATAAATGGTTCTATTTCTGATCCTAATTCATTTTTTCCTCTAAATTTTTCTCGGACATTTTGTAAGGATAAACGATAATTTCTACCATAGGTAATAGTTTGATTTAAAGTAAAAACCATTCTCTTTCCTGCCCAACTAATTTTACCCAGTAATTCTGGTTCAATTTTTAAGTTTTGCTCCACAGTTTCTTGAGCAATCGGGCGATCAAAATCAATAATAAAAGCATTATCATTAGCGCTAATTTTTTGACCTTCCCAAGTGAAGTTTTCTACATGGGGATTCGTACGGAATAAACACTGATTATTAGGGCAAATTTTACTGCCTATAATTAAAATAAAAATAATTATAGAACTACATATAATCAGAAATAAGCAGATATTATCAATGGGTTCTCTTGTAAAATTTTTGTTCATGTTAATTTTGCCAAAAGTTCACCTTAATTTTTTTAATCTTTTGGTCATGGAAACTACAGTTATCAAAAATTAATAAAAATTGTGACTGAACCATTATACCCTATGATTTTATCAAGCTGTCATAATAATTGAACTTTATGGAAAGAGCTAATAATACTATTAAATGGCAACAGGTTTGGAGTATTGCGGAGATACAGGGTGCTATTAGTTTATCATGGTTAATTTATCGTTTATATTTACCAGATTTTTTTGCTGATTTTAATTTTTCTGCGTCAGTAGTGGGAACTATTTTTATCATTGAAAATGCCTTAAGTTTTGTGACTGAACCTTTATTTGGCTGGTTTTCAGATCGTTTATCTCTTCATCGTTTAAGTCGCTCACCTATTATTATTTTAGGAGTAATATTATCTGCTATTTTATAGTATTTATCGTGCTAAAAGTAGTCAATTCGGTTGGGCTATTGGGCTTTATTTTGGTGGTTTTAATTTAGGAATGGCTATGTTTGATTTTTATTTAATAAATCTCTCTTCAAATCTCTTAATTTTTAGTGCCTTCATTAGTTTGATAGGTGCTGGAGCTTTAATATTTCTGTCAGATAGAAATAGATTGGACAATGGTAGTTAAATTAAGCTACTTCCGAACAAATTTTAGATGAAAACTAGCTTTTTTAAATAACGGTGAAGGGCGCCCTCCACCACACATTAGTTAAACTTAACGAAAATCTATTTCTGGTTGTAAATAGGAGCTGCTGAATAAATCAAAACCCTTGTCTAATCAAGATTTAAAGTCTATTCTACATAACCAAAAGTTTCATAAATTGACTTTTTCCTCTAAAAGTACTGTATTTTTTCCATCCTAATCAAAAATGATTGAGGATTGCTACATCTCAATTGTTATTTAAACATCGTTTTCATGGTCGAGTGCTAAAATTTGTTAAAATTGTGGGCTAACAGCAAAAATCACAGAAAATGATTTCTGGTTAACCTAAGTAAAAAATGCTCAATCCTAATTTAGATAATATCGAACTGAATAAAGATGAGTACGAACGTTATGCACGACATATTATTTTGCCCGAAGTGGGATTAGAAGGGCAAAAACGTCTGAAAGTAGCGAGTGTACTCTGTATTGGTACTGGAGGACTAGGTTCTCCTTTACTATTGTATTTGGCAGCCTCCGGTATCGGGCGCATTGGTATTGTTGATTTTGACATTGTGGATCATTCCAACCTACAAAGACAAATCATTCATGGTACTTCGTGGGTTGGTAAGCCAAAAATTGAATCAGCAAAACATCGTATTTTAGAAATCAATCCTACCTGTCAGGTGGATTTATATGAAACTCGTCTTTCTTCGGAAAATGCTTTAGATATTCTCAAGCCTTATGATGTAATTATTGATGGTACGGATAATTTTCCCACCCGTTACCTGACTAATGATGCTTGTGTATTGCTTAATAAGCCTAACGTTTACGGTTCTATTTTCCGTTTTGAAGGACAGGCAACGGTGTTTAATTATGAAGGTGGTCCCAATTATCGTGACTTATATCCCGAACCACCACCGCCGGGTATGGTGCCATCGTGCGCTGAGGGAGGTGTTTTAGGCGTTTTGTGTGGTATTGTCGGCACAATTCAAGCTACAGAAGCCATCAAGATTATTTTGGGAGTTGACCCTGCTAAAACTTTAAGCGGTCGCTTATTGTTATACAATGCTATGGATATGAAGTTTCGGGAGTTAAGATTACGTCCTAATCCTGTACGCCCTGTTATCGAAAAATTAATCGATTATCAGGAGTTTTGTGGCATTCCCCAAGCAGCACAGGAATCGGCACAAACAGCCGAGGAGTTACAGGAAATGACAGTGACACAATTAAATGACTTACTGGCGAGTGATGCCGATGATTATGTGTTAATTGATGTGCGTAATCCCAATGAGTATCAAATCGCTCAAATTCCTCACGCTGTATTAATTCCTTTACCTGATATTGAAGATGGTGACGGTATTGCTAAGGTTAAGGAGTTAGCCGGTGATAAGCGCGTTATTGCCCATTGTAAGCTAGGCGGTAGGTCTGCTAAGGCTTTGCAACTGTTGAAGGGCGCTGGTATTGAGGGAATTAATGTCAAAGGTGGTATTGATGCTTGGAGTCAAGAAGTTGATTCTTCTGTGCCTCGATATTAAATAAGTTTTGCTGAAAAATAGCCTTTTTTAAACGTATTTCGGGCTTCTAGCCCGAATAAAGTCGATGTGTAATAACTGTACTTATTAAAAACATTTAATGGAAAAACTAACGATAATTACCCTAGCTTTACCTCTTTTTGTGGGATTTTTAATCTATTTAATCCCAAAAATTGACAGGATTTTATCTGTATTAACTGTCATTTTTACGGGTATTTATGCTCTGTTAATAATTATCAATCAACTAGAAATAAATCTAGTTTTATTAGATAGTTATGGCGTATAGTTATTAGTTAATAGTTTTAGTGGTTATTTTATTTTTACTAATGCGTTAGTAACCAGCGCCTTCCTCTTTTACACATGGAATACGGGTAAGAAAACAATCTTTTTTACCCAAGCAATTATCTTACATGGTAGTGTCAATGCGGTATTTGTTTCTGCCGATTTTCTAAGTGTTTATGTAGCCTTAGAAGTAATTAGTATTGCTACTTTTTTATTAATTACTTACGAAAGGGGGGAGCGAAAAATTTGGGTAGGATTACGGTATCTTTTTACCAGTAATATTGCCATGTTATTTTATCTCATTGGCGCAATTTTAGTTTACAAAAGTAGTAATTCCTTTGCCTTTGCTGGATTGAGTAACACTCCCCCCGAAGGTATCGCTTTGATTTTTATGGGTTTACTCACCAAAGGAGAGGTTTTTGTTTCTGGTTTATGGCTACCTCTTACCCATAGTGAATCCGCCGGTCCCGTTTCTGCTTTACTTTCTGGTATTGTGGTTAAAACTGGGGTTTTTCCTCTGTTGCGGTGTGCGCAGATTAATAATGAATTTTATGAGATAATTTCCGTTTTAGGCATCTGTAGCGCTCTTCTAGGCATAATATACGCTATTTTTAATCAGGATACCAAGCGAGTTTTAGCCTCAAGTACCATTTCTCAGTTAGGTTGGATAATGGCAGCGCCAGAGATGGGGGGATATTTTGCCTTAGCGCATGGGGTAGGTAAAGCCACCATGTTTTTAGCCAGTGGCGTTTTACCGAGTCGTGATTTTGCCGAATTAGCCCAAAAACCCATTAGTAATCGACTATGGCTTGTATTATTGGTTGCTGGTTTATCCATTGCCGGATTTCCTTTGTTTTATGGCTTTACTGTTAAAGTAGAAACATTAAAAAGCCTTGCTCCTTTTTCACAAATATTAATGAATATCGCCGCCGTTGGCACTGCCATGGTGTATGCTAAATTTATCTTTTTACCCCATCAAAAGACTGAAGATAAAACCTCTATGGGTTTTTGGTTAGCTATTACTCCTTTAATAGCTGTGATTTTCTTAGGTAATTTCATCAACCCTTCCACTTATACCGTTGTCAATATTCTTAAAAAACTAGGGTTAGGGGCGCTGGGTTTTCTGTTACACTTATTTTTAGTCAAAAAAATTAATCTCACTATACCTCGTCGTTTTGAAAAGTTAGAGGAAATTTTAGGAGTAATGACTTTAACTATTGTCTTATTATTTTGGATGGTAATAACATGGTCGCCAGTGTCATTTTTCGGTTAATTTTGTGGTTTTTATTAACGGCAAATTTTAGTATTGCAAACATTATTATCGGTTTAATTATCGCCTTAATTTTGCCACCTTATAATATTTTTAGTAAAAATAAGTCCAAATATACTGGGGATTTATTAAAAGAAATAATTATCCTCAGTAAAGACATTATTATTGCTATTCCTCAAGCCTATAGAGAAGCCATAGAGATGATTTTTACCCCCCATCGTCATGAGGAAATAGTTAAACCAAATCGGTCTAAATTATTGATATTTTTAGAAACTTATATCATCACTTTTACACCAAAAGCAGTAGTGGTTAATTATGACGATAGAGGTTGGTATAATGTCCACTATGTGCGCAGAAAAGCCAAAGAAATAGAATAAAATTATGATTAGAAAAGTTAAAAAAATTTGGCAGGAATTACCTCAAGAAGTTATCAAAGAGATTGATTATATTAATCATAAGCCTAGAAAATTGTTGTTTGATCACCTGCCAAAATGTGGGGGATTGTCAATTATTTATTATCTGAAAAAAAACTATCCTCGTCGAAAAACCTACGCTATAAAACCTATTGACAGTAATTTTTATGCAGAATTATTTACTAAATTTTCCACCCACAAAAGATATGAATATGATTTAATATGTGGACATGGGGCAAAAAGATTATTAGAATATGTTTCTCCCAACTGTTTAACAATGACAGTATTTCGAGAACCGATAGAGCGCATTATTTCCCATTATTTTTTTGCCAAAAGATTTCCTCATCATTATCTGAATAAACTAATTAATGAACAAAATTTAAGTTTAGAAGATTATGCAATTTCAGGGATTAGTACTGAATTAAAAAATTATTACACTATTAGATTTTCAGAATTAGGTAAAGAAGAAGCTGAGAAAAATCCTCAAGAGGCTATAGAAAAAGCCTTAAATTTTATTAAAAAATATGATCTAGTTGGCACTTTAGATAATTTACCTAATTTGATGAAGGAAGTAGAAAAAAAAGCTAATTTAAAGTATTCATATAATGATCAAGAAAGAAGAAATGTGGCAACCCAGCGCCCTTCACCCCAAGAGATTTCTCCTAGGATTATAGAGACAATCAAAGAAGTAAATCACCTTGATATAATACTTTATCAGAAAATTAGGGAAATTTATAGTCAAAGCCCCATTTAAGCAACATTTTTGGATGTTTGCAACGGACAAGGGCGCTGAAATCTTGCTAAAATAATAATACTATCTAACTATGATAAAGAGAAAATATTTCAGTGATTATAAATATCCATGATTGATTACATTAGTTCAAATATATTATTAGGGGCATTTTTACCCGGTATCACCGATGGATTATTCTCCACTCAAGGAATAATGGTGATGCTATTATTAGCCTATGGGGGTGCCATGTGGATGTTTTTAACCAGCGCCCCTAAAGTGCATACTATCATGGTATCAGACCTTAGTATCGCTCGACAATTTTACGAGGAAATTCTGAATTTACCCATAGCTGATGTACCCTTACACTACTACTATAACTATGAACAAAGCCTAGGTTCAACTATGTTAGACCCTATCTATATGGGTAGTGGGGTTAATAATTCGGGAATGATGGGAGAAAGTCGAGGATTATGGTATCAACTTAGAAAAAATACTCAATTACATATTATTGGTGGCGCTAGTTTAGGCTATAAAAATTCTCAACGTCATGTTTGTTTTGATCATGAATGCCTTGATGATATACTTTTAAGGGTTCAATCTCGCCGTTTAAAATATAAAATTAGAAGTGAAAAACCTCTCAATTTTTTAGTAAAAGATTTGGATAATCGTGTCATTGAAATGGCAGAAGCTAAAAGTCAATAATGGACAATTGATAATTTAGGATTTACTCATCGATAATTAAGTATTACAATTTTTTACTTTCTTCCCTTTATTTCTGACTTCAAAAAAATACTTTTTCATCAAGCCCTAAATATTAAGAATGACCATTAATTTCAATAATATTAACACAGTTTGGAGTTCAATTATTGTCGATACTTTAGCACAATTAGGAGTTAAAAATGCAGTAATTTCTCCCGGTTCGAGATCAACGGCTTTAACCATTGCTTTTGCTCAAGAAAAAAGAATTAAAACTATTCCTATTTTGGATGAAAGATCAGCTAGTTTTATGGCATTAGGAATGGCAAAAAAAGCTAATCTTCCTAGCATTTTAGTTTGTACATCTGGTACAGCTGGAGCTAACTTTTATCCTGCAATAATTGAAGCAAAATATAGTTATATTCCTTTAATAATTTTAACAGCAGATCGTCCTCCTGAGTTGAGAGAATGTCATGGTGGGCAAACTATTAATCAAGTGAATTTATATGGTAATTATCCTAATTGGCAAGTAGAATTATCTTTACCATCTATAGATTTACAACGGTTGAATTATTTACGACAAATCATCATTAACGGTTGGGAAAAATCACAATTTCCAGTAAAGGGTGTAGTGCATTTTAACATACCTTTTCGAGAACCTTTAGCGCCCCTCCCCCTACTCAATCTTAGTCGAGAAAAACAAACAGAAATTATTAATAATAACCAAATTTTAACACCGTTTGAAATTGCTCAAAAAAATTATTTAATTTCCCCTTCTGAATATTATCAACAGTGGCAAAAATATGAGCGAGGTATAATCATTGCTGGGATTGATTCGCCTCCATCATCTCAATTATATTGCCAAGCGATTAAAGAAATGCGGAGGGCGCTGAGTTTTCCAGTTTTAGCCGAAGCATTATCCCCAGTGCGCAACTATTCTAATCTTAATCCTGAAGTGATTACGACTTATGACTTTATTTTGCGTCAAGAAAATATAGCCGATGAATTAATTCCTCAAGTAGTAATTTTAATCGGTGAATATCCTACCGGTAAAATATTGCGTCAGTGGCTACAAAAACATCAAATTTTAACTTATATTATTACCCCCCATGATGACAATTTAGAGGCGCTACATAATCCGACTATTCATCTCAGATGTGATATGGCTGATTTAATACCAACTTTAACATCTCTAACCCCAAAAAATGATAATTTATATAATCAAAAATGGGCTAAATTTCATCAAGAAATGTTAGATAATATTAATCAGAAATTAGCTAATAGTGTTCATTTATTTGAAGGAAAAATATCATGGTTATTGTCGCAATATTTACCAGCGAAAACTAATATATTTATTGCTAATAGTATGTCAGTGAGATACGCTGAATATTTTTGGCAAAAAAATGCTCAACAATATGAAATTTATTTTAGTAGGGGCGCTAATGGTATTGATGGCACTTTATCCACAGCTTTGGGTATTGCTGAAACTTCCTCACAACCCACTATTTTATTAACGGGTGATTTGGCTTTATTACATGATACTAATGGCTTTTTAAATGTCAGTAAATTTACGGGTAGTTTGACTATTATTTTGGTTAATAATGAAGGTGGCGGTATTTTTGAAATGCTACCCATTGCCAATTTTTCAGATATTTTTGAAGAATACTTTGCTACTCCTCAAAATATTAATTTTCAACAATTAGCTAATACTTATAATATTAATTATTGTTTAGTTAAAGATTGGCACAAATTTATTAATATAATCAGTCATTTACCAACTAACGGGGTGCAAATTATAGAGATACAAACCGATAGAAAGAAAAATGTTTTAGAATTATCTCTAATGCCGAAAGTAGATGCAAACTAAAAAGGTTTCAATCAGCACAGGGCATTTTTATTCTCAAAAATATTAGTTTCTCAAACTAGCCAATAGTCTGAAATTCAGAGGTTTTTAACTACTAATAAATCAATTAATAGTAAAAAATCCTCCTGTCTCCCTGTCAACCTGTCTTCTTGTCAAAAACAAATCAATTTTGATCCTGACTTTGAAAACACCCTGCTTACCAGCGCCCTCCACCATTAACAAAAAAACGTAGTATAAAAAATACCTTTGCGCCTTCGCGCCTTTGCGAGAGACAAAAAAGATTTACTGATGACAGTTGCTATAATTGTAAAGAAAATTAAAGTAAGCAAAAGCGCCCTCCACCATGACTTTAACAACGACGAATCCATCACAGAATGCTGTTTTAGACCATGAGACTAAAGTCGTTAATATCGAGAATTTAGACTTTTATTACCGTAATAACAATATTGAAAAACAAATTCTTTTTGATATTAATTTAACCCTTGATAAAGGGGAAGTAGCGATTATGAAAGGTCCTTCTGGTTCAGGAAAAACCACCCTGCTGACGTTGATGGGCGCCCTCCGCACTGCCCAACACGGTAGTGTTAAAGTATTTAATCAAGAATTAGTCCATGCTAGTAATAAATTACTAATTGACACAAGACGCAATATAGGGTACATATTTCAAGCCCATAATTTACTAAAATCCCTAACAGCAAGACAAAATGTGCAGATGTCAATGGATTTGCACCCAGAATACTCTGAGCAAGAAAGAAAGCAAAAATCCATCGAAATGTTACAGGCTGTGGGTTTGGGAGAGCATATTAACTATTATCCCCATAGTCTTTCGGGGGGGCAAAAACAGAGGGTAGCAGTGGCGAGGGCGCTGGTTTCCCATCCGAAAATGGTGTTAGCAGACGAACCAACGGCGGCGCTGGACAGTAAATCAGGGCGTGATGTGGTAGAGTTGATGCAGCGCTTGGCAGTGGAGCAGGGTTGCACTATTCTGATTGTTACCCATGATAATCGCATTCTTGATGTGGCTGAACGTATTATCGAATTAGAAGACGGCAAGTTAATTCAGCAGTGAAAACTAAATTATCATATTCAATATTAAAGATTTTCAAAGGGCAAAAATGGCACTAGGATTACAAATTATGACACCGAAAGAGTTAATTATTGCACTAGCTGAAAATTAGAATTATATCAAGTAATTTACTCGCCGTGTAATGAATTACACGGCTAACAGTATTTCGTTCAATAAATTGAACTAAGATTATTTTCAACTGATTTATAAGTGATAATTTGATTATCCCAAACTACGATAAATTTATCCTGATTATTGACACTCCCCCATCAAATCAAAGATTGTGATGGGGGATTCTTACCTCACAGACACTTAACTAGACTAATCAAAATTTGATTA
>JACYMF010000072.1 GCA_015272165.1 Cyanobacterium sp. T60_A2020_053 | reverse complement strand
CATTGACATCGATGGGGTCGCCTGTTCGAGTCAGGCTACGTCCATAATCCACAACTCTTATTTGATTCACATTTCAAAGGTTTATCTTTATTATTGGTTTATAATTTATTCTGCACAAAAACTTAACAGAAAATGAGTAGAATAAACGAGTAAATTTTGCGTTACTCAGGTTTTATTTATGTCTCGTCTCCTCATTAACCAATACCGAAAAGAATTAGAAACCAGAAAACGCTATGGTGGTAGTAGCAATGAAGGCTCAATTCGCTACGCTTTTGCTAATTTATTAAATGGTTATTGTCGCCCACGGGATTTTATTTTAGTCGAAGAATTAATCATCGTTTCTCGTTTGCAAACTAAAATTAGGTTAGATGGTATTATCAAAGACGCATTACGTTTAGATTGGGGATACTGGGAAGCAAAAGACGAAAAAGACAGCCTAGATGCTGAAATTGAGGAGAAATTTAGAAAGGGTTATCCCACCGACAATATTTTATTTGAAGACACCCAAACCGCCGTTTTAATTCAAAATGGTAATGAGTCATTGCGCATCGACATGGCAGAGGATGACGCTTTAGATGCTTTAATTAATCGATTTTTAGACTACGAAAGGGCAGAAGTAAAGGATTTTCGTCAGGCTATCAATAACTTTAGTCAAGATTTACCGATCATAATTGATACTCTCAGAAATTTGATCGATAGTCAAGACCCCTCACCCCTCCAACCCCCCTCTCCCAAGGGCGAGGGGGGAGAAACTTCCCCATCTTCATCTTCATTCCCCTCTCCTGAAGATTTACCCTCACCCCCCAACCCCCTCTCCCACAGGAGAGGGGGAGTTAATGTCAGCACCAAAAATCAAAGTTTCGTTACAGCGCGCGCCAAATTCCTCAAAATCTGTCAAGAATCCATCAATCCTGACATTTCCATTGACGATATTAGAGAGATGATTATTCAGCATATTTTAACTGAAGATATTTTCACTAATATTTTTAGTGATGCCCAATTTCATCAAGAAAATAACATCGCTCGACAATTAAATGAAGTTATTAAAACCTTTTTTACTGGTAATGTTAAACGCAATACTTTTAAAACTATTCAAAGTTATTATAATGCCATCATTCGCACGGCGTCTAGTATTGTTAATCATCAGGAAAAACAAAAGTTTTTAAAAGTTGTTTACGAGAATTTTTATAAAGCATATAATCCTAAAGAAGCTGATCGGTTAGGCATTGTTTACACTCCCAATGAAATTGTTAAATTTATGGTGCAAAGTACCGATTATTTACTAGAAAAACATTTTAATAAAACTTTGGGAGATAAAGGGGTAGAAATTCTTGATCCTTGTACTGGCACTGGTACTTTTATTACGGAAATTTTAGATTATTTATTAACTAGAGATATTACCTATAAGTATCAAAATGAAATTCATTGTAATGAGATGTCAATTTTGCCTTATTACATTGCTAACCTCAATATCGAATACACTTATCAGCAAAAAACGGGTGAATATTTAGAGTTTAATAATATTTGTTTAGTGGATACTTTAAATCCTACTGATAAGGGCGAAAAACAATTAAATATGTTTAGTATGAATGAAGAAAATACCGAACGTATTAAAAATCAAAATGATAAAGATATTTCAGTAATTATTGGTAATCCTCCCTATAATGCTAAACAAGAAAATTTTAATGATAATAACGCTAATCGTAAGTATGAAACCATCGATAAAAGAATCAAAAATAGTTACATAAAAGAAGGCACGGCACAAAATCAAATTGTAGTTTATGATATGTACACCCGTTTTATTCGTTGGGCAACGGATAGATTAGATGATGAGGGAATTATTGCTTTTGTTTCTAATTCTTCTTTTATTGATGCCTTAGCTTTTGATGGTTTTAGAAAAATTATTGCTGAAGAATTTAACGAAATTTGGGTTATTAATACAAAAGGAAATGCCCGTAACAGTGGAGAAAGAAGAAGGCAAGAGGGAGGAAATGTATTTAGTGATTTAATTAAGGTTGGTGTTGCTGTTTATTTTTTGATAAAAAATAAGAAAAGAGAAAGATTTAAAATTTATTATCATGAATTAGAAGATTATTTGAAAGCTGATGATAAAAAAGCCTTTTTTGTTCAAAACAGAATAGAAAATATTAATTTTTTAAGTATAAAACCTGATAGTAATAACAATTGGATTAATCAAACTGATAATGATTTTGATGATTTAATTCCTTTGATTGATAAGGATGTGAAGGCAAGAAAAACTAAGGCAGTTAAAAATGAGGTAACAGGAGACTTAGAAAATAAAATATGTGAGGAGGCAATTTTTCAATTATTTTCTTCTGGATTAAAAACTCAGAGAGATGAATGGGTTTATGGTATTGATAAAGAAAATTTAGAAGCAAAAGTTAAGTTTTTAATTGACACTTATCAAGCCACTTTAAAAGACAGTAATTATCAAGATAAAGATAAAATTAAGTGGGATAGAGAATTAACTAAATATTTACAAAGAGGAATAAAAAAAGAGTTTAATCGTCAACAAATTATTAAAAGTAACTATCGCCCTTTTTATAGTCAATATTTTTACTTTGATAAGCATTTTAATGGTATGACTTATCAATGGTTTAATATTTATAATCCAGATGATTTAGATAACAAAATTATAGCTATTTCTGGTATTGCCCATACTAAACCTTTTTCAACTTATATCATTAATGGTATTTGCGATTTGGGTTTTATTGAAACTTGTCAATGTTTACCATTATATAGATATGAGAATGGAGAGAGAGTAGAGAATATAACGGGATGGGCGCTGGAGAAATTTAGGGAGTATTATCAACCCTCATCCCCCCAGCGCCCTTCACCCAGAGGTTTACCCTCACCCCCCAACCCCCTCTCCCGCAGGAGAGGGGGAGAAGACTCTGTCAAAGGGGAAATAAGGGCAAATTTTATTACGAAGGAAGATTTATCAGAGATAGTCGGGGTAAAACGGGAGATTCCCAGAGAGTTGTTAGAAAAAGCAAGGGAGTTGCGCGCTAAACAAACGTCAACAGAAGTTATTTTGTGGGAATGTTTGCGAAGAAATCAGTTATTTGATTTTAAATTTCGCCGTCAACATAATATAGGTTCATTTATTGTGGATTTTTACTGTCATTCAGCAAAATTGGTAATAGAAGTTGATGGTAAAATTCATGAAGAATTAGAGCAAAAAGATAAAGATAAAAATAGGGATGAATGGTTAAAAAATCAAGGCTTAAAAGTGCTAAGAATTAGCAATGAAATGGTAATTAATAACTTAGAAGAAACCCTAAATATCATCACTAAAAACTTACACCCCTCTCCTGTGGGAGAGGGGCAGGGGGTGAGGGCAGATTCTCCTGTGGGAGAGGGGCAGGGGGTGAGGGCAAATTCTCCTGTGGGAGAAGACTTAGAAATGAGGACAAATTCTATAACTAAAGAAGATATTTTTTATTATGTTTATGGAGTTTTACACAATCCTAAATATCGAGAAAAGTATGAGTTAAATTTAAAGAGAGAATTTCCCAGAATCCCTTTTTATAATGACTTTTGGCAGTGGGCAAATTGGGGTAAAAAATTGATGGATTTACACTTGAATTATGAGACAATCAAACCTTATGAATTGAAAAGGATTGATCAACCCTCACCCCCCCAACCCCCCTCTCCCAAAGGCGAGGGGAATACCCTCACCCCTAACCCCTCTCCCACAAGGCGAGGGGAAATAAAGACAAAGTTAAAAGCGGATAAAATTAAACATCAAATTATTATTGATGAGGTAACTACTTTAACAGAAATTCCGCCCATAGCATGGGAGTATAAATTAGGAAATCGGAGTGCGCTGGAGTGGATTTTAGATCAATATAAAGAGAAAAAACCTAAAGATAAAACCATTGCCGAAAAGTTTAATAATTATCATTTTGCTGACTATAAAGAGGAAGTAATTGAGTTGTTGATGAGAGTAACAATGGTTAGTGTGGAAACGATGAAAATTATTGCAGATATGAATTTATATTAATAAAATTCAGAGCGAGATATTGTATAGTAAAAAAATCTATAGATAAATTTCTTAAAATAAATTAATAACTAAACTTATGCCCTTTACGACTAACCCGATAAAATTTGGTACAGATGGTTGGCGCGGTGTCATCGGTGCTGACTTTACCATGGCAAGAGTAGCGCACCTCGCCCCCCTCTGCGCCCACGTCCTCAAACAATTTCATCCCGAACGTAATACGATTGTAGTAGGATATGATCGGCGTTTTTTGGCGGAAAAATTTGCTCAGGTGGTGGCGGAATCTTTGCAAGAATACGGTTACGATGTTTTACTAGCCAATGATTATGCACCCACACCGGCTTTTAGTTGGTGTGCCTATGATATTCAAGACGGGTTAGGGGCGCTGGTTTTAACTGCTAGTCATAATCCCCCTGAGTATCTCGGTTTGAAGGTGAAGGGCGCTTTTGGTGGTTCGGTTTCTGGGGATGTGACGGCACAAATTGAGGCTTTACTGGATACTACTTTACCTTTACCCAGTCAAAAAGGCACGATTACTAAATTTGACCCTTGGATCAGTTATACCAAACAGTTACAAACATTGGTGGATGTGGCAAAAATTAGGGAAGCGATTACTTCAGGTCAACTTGATGTTACTGTGGATGTGATGCACGGTGCTGCCTCCACTGGGTTAAGTCGTATTTTAGATTGTAATATTAATGAAATTAATCATAACCGAGATGCTTGGTTTGGGGGGAGGGCGCCGGAGCCCCTTGCCCGTTATATTCCTGAGTTATTTCGTATCATCAAAGAAAAAGCCAAAAATAACCCCGAAACTCTCCGCATTGGTTTAGTCTTTGACGGAGATTGTGATCGTATTGCTAGTATTGACGGTGAGGGTAATTATTGTAGTACCCAAACTCTAATCCCTATTTTAATTGAACATTTGGCTAAAAATCGAGGATTACAAGGGCAAATCGTCAAAACCGTTAGCGGATCGGATTTAATCCCCAAAATTGCTCAATTATTCAATATTCCCATCACAGAAACCCCCATCGGTTATAAATATATCGCTGAAAAAATGTTAACTTCTCAAGTGTTGGTAGGTGGTGAAGAATCGGGAGGGGTTGGTTATAGCACCCATATTCCTGAGAGAGACGCGCTGTTATCGGCTTTGTATGTTTTGGAGGCGATAGTGACAACGGGTAAAGATATTGCTCAACTTTACCGAGATTTGCAAGTAATGGTTAATTTTACTTCTGAATATGATCGCATTGATTTACCTTTGGCAAATATGGAGCAAAAAAATCAACTTGAAGTCACTTTAGCCACTAATCCTTTACAAACTATTGCAGGGAAAAAAGTCATTGATTGTTTAGCTATTGATGGTTATAAATATCGTCTTCAGGATGATAGTTGGTTGTTGATTCGTTTTAGTGGCACTGAGCCTTTATTACGTTTGTATTCTGAAGGTAATACCAGTAAAATGGTGCAGGAAAATTTACAATGGGCAAAGCAGGAATTTAGTAGTTAATTGATAATAGACATCTCCAGAAATTCTAGTTTATCGACAGGGATCATTAATAAATTGTTAGTAATTTTTAAAAACAATACTTATATTGATTACTCAAATAATTATTGGAGAGGTCTAATTTATTATCTCCCCTCTCCTGTGGGAGCAGGGCGTTTTCATTCTCAAAAATGTTAGTTTCTCAAACTAGCCAATAATCTGAAATTCAGAGGTTTTTAACTACTAATAAATCAATTAATAGTAAAAAATCCTCCTGTCTCCCTGAATCTCCCCCCTTTTTAAGGGGGGTTGGGGGGGATCATCCTTATATTGTCTTCTTGTCAAAAACAAATCAATTTTGATCCTGACTTTGAAAACACCCTGCTGTGGGAGAGGGGTTGGGGGTGAGGGTAAAGCGTTATAGATTACCCGAACTTGATATAAACCAATTTTTCAGCACTTCCTAAATAACCTGAAACCTGCTACCTGAAACCTCCCTTAACTTAACATTTGAATCAGTGCGTAACGTCAGTAAGGTAAAATAAAAGACTAGATGATCAACATTGACTAAGATAAATATTAATGGATATTAGAGACGGTTTTATCGGCGCCATTGGTAATACTCCTTTGATTCGTTTAAATAGCTTTAGTGACGAAACGGGATGCGAAATTTTAGGTAAAGCAGAATTTCTTAATCCGGGAGGCTCTGTAAAAGATCGTGCTGCCTTATATATTATCCAAGAAGCTGAAAAATCAGGTTTACTGAAACCCGGTGGTACTGTGGTAGAAGGTACTGCCGGTAATACAGGTATCGGTTTAGCTCATATTTGTAATGCAAAAGGCTACAAGTGTGTGATTGTGATTCCTGAAACCCAATCCCAAGAAAAAATGGACGCTTTACGGGCGCTGGGTGCGGAGGTGCGCGCTGTACCGGCTGTGCCTTATCGAGACCCCAATAATTATGTTAAGCTGTCAGGGCGCATTGCCCAAGAAATGGATAATGCTATTTGGGCGAATCAATTTGATAATTTAGCTAATCGGTTGGCGCATTATGAGACGACGGGTGCTGAAATTTGGCAACAAACGGATCATAAAATTGATGCTTGGGTGGCGGCAACTGGCACGGGGGGAACTTTTGCTGGAGTATCTTTGTTCTTAAAGGATCAGAATCCTGATGTTAAGTGTATTTTAGCTGATCCCATGGGTAGCGGTTTGTATAGTTATGTGAAAACGGGCAAGATTGAGATTGAGGGTAATTCTATTACTGAGGGTATTGGTAACAGTCGCATTACGGCTAATATGGAGGGTGTAACCATTGATGATGCGGTTAGGGTTGATGATACTGAGGCGCTAAGGGTAGTTTATCAGTTATTGAGAAAAGATGGTTTATTTATGGGTGGTTCTGTGGGCATTAATGTGGGAGGGGCGCTACAAGTTGCTAGGCAATTAGGTCCGGGTCATACTATTGTTACTATTTTATGTGATGGTGGCGCGCGCTATCAATCCCGTCTCTATAATCCTGAATGGCTAAAATCGAAGGGGCTTTCTGTTGTTTAGATTATATGGGTAGGGCTGTTGCAAAAATCTTGTCAAATAAAAATTTTTAGCATCATAAAAACCCAAAAAAGTGCCAAAAATAGGGTTTTTTAGAGAAAATGCAGTATTTTCTTGTCACTAATCGACAATTTTTAATCAAAGCTCAGAATTTATCATAGTATTCAGTTCTGCGAAAGTCTTTAATTGATAAGCCTTTTCACTATCCACTTCCCACTTCCCTAAGGACGCCACTTTGTCAGCAACCCCTAAATATAAAGTGTTTGTAGGCATATTCAAAATAAAACCTATGGTTTTTGCTATTTTCAACACAAAAGCCCCTCTCCGAAAAGGAAAAGGGTTATTGTGGCGTTTAGAATTAATTAATCTTCTAAATCATCAACCTGTTTAAGATGAATATTTTTGCGCCCTAACACTACTTCAAATTCATCTCCCGGTTTTAAACCCATCTTATCAGTATAGGCTTTGCCGATAGAAAGATTACCGTTAGATTGTACATTGATACGATAATTAGCGGTTCTTCCTCTTCTTTTTGCTTCACTAGAAGGAATAGTATCTAAATCAATTCCCTCTGCATCCATCAGCGCATTAAGGAATTTTACCAAACTAACTCGCTTTTGGTTTCCCTCCGTTACTGTGTAATAACCGCACTTAATCGCTTTTTCTTCTCGGGAGACGTTACCTAGTTTTTTAACTTTTTTGAGTAACTCTTTTCCTACTAATGGTTTTGATTCTTTAGACATTTACTTCCTATTTGTACTTTTTTAACTGGTTGTTTTTTTTTTATTCAGATAACCTGCTCTTTTTACCCATCAATTATAATATACTAACTTGGTAATTATTATTTTTCTACCTCAATTATCACAGTTAAGAAAATCCCACTTTAATCATTAATAAATATTTGCTGACTATCAAGTAGTTAATCTAAACCAAATAATAATTAATGTATTCCGTAAGTTTTTATCAATAAATTGATTTTAACTATTATAAGTAGCTGAGTAAAATTAATTGTGCATTATATTAGCTAATGCCATCACTCGGATATTATGGGCTTTGATTAATTCTTAATTATTCATTAATATCACGACCGTGAGTAAAAGTACCATCACACCGGCAACACTGGCTAGAGGTTCTCCTTTTTTACCACACCAAAAAGAAGACACTTTTCCCGTATATTCATAGCAGTTTAAAGTATCTAAACTAGCGATACTAAATACCCATCCTCCATGAAGCCCAATGGCTGTGGTAATGTTACCACCATTCAGAGTAACAGCATAGAATAACACTAACCCCATCAAAAATAAGCCGGGCAATTGAGGTAAGGAGTTTTCCCTCTCCCAGACAAGATGTAAAAGGGCAAAAATTACACTGGATATTATCGCTACTCCCCACAGGGGAAAGCTATCCCGTAAAAATGCCACAAATACACCCCGAAACATTAATTCCTCAATTCCCCCCACCAAGAGACTCACCAAGAATATTGAAACCACACTAATCAGACTATCTTGCCAAGTCAGGGAAGGTTTTTGCCACTGCCACCATCCCATTAACCACTGTAAGCTATCAATGATTACAATAGTAATAATAGCTACTACATAAGTCCATGAGATAGACTTGATAATACTAGCTTGAGAAATTAAAATTATTTGATTTAACCCTTCTTTACCCATCACCCCCCAAGCCAATAGTGGGGCGATGAGATAGAGAGAGGTAATTAAAGTTAGTTTTTGTGAGTTTGTGAGTGGGGCGCTGGGATGCCATCGAATTAACCTTGCCAAAGGAATAGCTATAGGCAACCAAACTACGCCCCATATTATCAAAAAGATCACTATTTTAATGAGTCCGTGACCATGCCACTGAGCAAAAGAAAATAGATGGTGGGACAAATCAATCATGATTATTTTTCAAGTCAAGGAGATGTCAGAATAGTTTTTTTGATGTTGTTTAGTAATGGTCAAAGAGACTTGCTAAACAAACTAATTTATTCTACTTCATCAAGGTCAAAATCTTCGCCAGTTTGTCTGAGATGAATATGTTTATAACCTAACTTAATTTCAAACTCATCTCCGGGTTGTAAACCCATTTTTTGGGTGTAACTAGAACCGATAACAATTTGACCATTTTTATGCACACTAACTCGGAAAGTGGCTTCTCTTCCTCGACCGTCTTTGGTTCTTTCTGGGTCTAAAGGTACTCCTTTAGCTTCTAATACTGCATCATAAAAGTCGGTTAAATTAACTCTTATTTTACCATTTTTTCCTTCGGTGTAATAACCACAGGCTTTTGCTCTTTCACGACGAGGAACAGTGGATAACTCTTTTACTTTTTGCAATAACTCTTTTCCTGACAAGGGTGAAGTTGCTACTTCTGTCATAGATATTTTTCCTCATTTGTTATTTTTTCTTTCAATAATTTATCATAACAAAATTTTGTCATTTAAGCACTATTTTAAATTTTTTTTTCTAACTAATATTACTATTTTGGGAAAATTTGTCTGCTTTTTCTCTACTTAGTGGTGGTAGAAAATAAGTTTTAATTCTTATGTGGTGGCTTTTTGACATATTTTAAGGTTAAAGAGAAAGATTACGGTCAAAGTAAAATAATTTTAACAAAAATTAAGCTGATCCCCCTTGTGAGTTATAAAATAAGATCAGACAATAGAAATAGCTCAAATAATAATGTCACCATTGCCATGAAAGTTACCTTAAAAATTCTCCGTCAAAATCCTAGTTTAGCGCCTCATTTTCAGGACTATACCTTAGAAGTAAATCCCGAAAATACTATTTTAGAATGTTTAAATAAAATCAAGTGGGAGTTAGATGGTAGTTTAACTTTTCGGAAAAATTGTCGTAATACAATTTGTGGTAGTTGTGGCATGAAAATTAATGGGCGTTCGGCTTTAGCTTGTAAGGAGAATATCAAGGGAGAGTTAAATCGTCTTGGTTTTAATGAGGGGGAAAAAATTCCAGAAATTGTGATTTCACCTTTCAATAATCTACCGGTGATTAAAGATTTGGTGGTGAAGATGGATCAATTTTGGCAGGATTTAGAAAAGGTTGACCCTTACGTTAGTAGTAAAAGTCGTAGCTTAACGGAAAGAGAGTTTTTACAAACTCCTGAAGAAAGAAATTTGCTTTCTCAAACGGGTAATTGTATTTTGTGTGGGGCTTGTTATTCTGAGTGTAATGGTAAGGAGGTGAATGGTAATTTTGTGGGACCTCATGCTTTGGCAAAAAGTTATCGTTTGATTGATGATTCTAGGGATAATATGACTGGGGAAAGGTTGAAGAAAAATAATACTATTGAAGAGGGTGTTTGGGGTTGCACTAGGTGTTTTTTATGTGAGGAAGTTTGCCCTATGGATGTAGCGCCCCTCACCCAAATTACGAAAATTAAAAGTCGTCTTTTAGACACTGAATCACCGAAGGATAATACTCCGGTGCGACACCGCAAAGTATTAGTGGATTTAGTGAAAGAAGGTGGTTGGGTGGATGAGCGTAAGTTTGCCCTTTTTGTGATCGGTAATTATTTTCGTAGTGTCAAGGGTTTATTGAGTTTGATTCCCGTTGGTTTGAAGGTGGTGGGTGCTGGGAAAATGCCTTTTAGTTTTGAGCCGTCGGAGGGCGCTGGAGAGGTGAAAAGTTTAATTGAAGCGGTGCAATCTAAGAAAGAATAGGGAGATAGGGAGACAGGGAGAAGGGGGGATAAAATTTAGAATTTAGAATTTAGAAAACAATTACTTCTATATTCTTCATTCCTTTTACTGCCCATTGTCAATTATCAATTATCCATTGTTCTTTGCTCTTTTTGCACAAAATAAGGTATATTTTAGAATCAAGAGTAAAAAGTAACTGTCAAAACCTACAGTCAATTACAGAGAAAAACATCTGACTATGTCTAATTCCCCCCATAATTAACCTTTCAGAAGAAGACAAATATTGATATCCAGCGCCCTTCACCGTTATCTCTACTTAGTTGAGTAAACATCAAGAGAGAAAAAATACCCAACTAATTAGAGTCGGGAAAACTGGAAAAAATAATAGTCAGAGACCAAAGTTTAAGGAACAACTCCACTAAATTTTCTCCCCACTGTCAGGAAAAAAGTAACTTTTGACTCCTAAAGAGGTCAAAAAAGCAAAATATTTAGCTTTAACCATACCTCACATTAAATGTTCACAAAAAATAGATATTGACAGGACGATTATCAATGGAATTTTCAATCGCTACAATTCTTGCTCACCTTAGCCAAGATAAATTAGTACCGGGTAAAACTTTAGAAAAAAAATTGGGTTGTGAAGACCCAGAAGAGCTAGAAAAACTACAAATTGCCCTCGATGTACTAGAAAAAATTGGCGTTGTCACCAAAGAATTTGGTAAATATCGCCGAGTCTCCGAAGCTGACGTAGTAGAAGCTAAATTACGTTGTTCTAGTAAAGGATTTTGCTTCGCCATCCAAGACGAAGAAGATGCTGACGACATCTATATCAGAGAAAGTCACCTCAATCACGCTTGGAATAGTGACCGAGTTTTAGTCAAAATTATCAAAGAAGGCACGAGAAGAAGATCTCCCGAAGGAGAAGTTAAACTAATCACCGAAAGGGCAAACCCCTCAGTTTTAGCCCGAGTGGTGCAAGATGAACAAGAATTTCGAGCCGTACCTCTCGATGACCGACTTCTCTTTGAGGTAAAACTCAAAGATGAACCAGAGTCCCTCAGGGATGCTATTAATCACCTCGTTCATGTTAACGTCTTAAGGTATCCCATCGGACAAAATCCTCCTATTGGTAAGGTAATGAGGGTTTTAGGCAGTGATGCAGAAGCCGCCGCCGATACTGATATTGTCTCTTCTAAGCATGACTTACCCCAAGATTTTTCCGAGCGAGTCTTAAAAAAAGTTGCTGATATGACATCCATCATCAGCGAGGAAGAGTTAGCCAAACGTCTCGATTTACGGGAGCAATTAACCATCACCCTAGAACAAGATAACGTTGTTGGCTTAGATTTATTAATTGAAAATGCTTTTACCCTTGAGCAAAACGAGCAAGGAAATTGGTGTTTAGGGGTGCATATTGCTGATGTTGCCCATTATGTGGAAGCGGATACACACCTCGACAGAGAAGCCCGTAAACGAGCTACTACAGTTCATTTAGCTGATAAAATCATCCCTCTCTTACCCCCTGCGGTGGAGAAATGCTGTTCTTTGGTAGCGGGAGAAGATCGCTTGACTGTATCAGTATTTATTACTTTTGATGACAAAGGGCAAGTAATAGAATATAATTTGCAACCTTCTGTCGTACGAGTGGATCATCATTTAACCTACAAAGAGATTCAAAACATGATCGGTTTAGGCACTGCTAAAGATAATTTAGCGCCCGTCTTACCTATGTTAAACCAAATTTTCTTTACCCTCAGTCCGTTGGTAAAAGCGCAACGGTTACAAAGGGGAGGTTTCGACATTGCTTTGGATGAGATTACTTCTTATTTCAAGGATGAAGGGCGCATTGGTGCTATCGCTTCCTATGCCGAGCTACCAGTACTATCCCTCATGACAGAGTTAATGGTATTAGTGGGTAAACTGGTGGCAGAACATTTACATGAGTTAAGTTTACCGGCAATTTATTGTACCCAAGCCAAGCCGGATTGGGATGAATTGGAAGACTTATTAAAATTAGTAACTAACCTCAGCCTTGATTTTACCCTCCAATCAGAGGAGGATTTGTTACCTCTCGACTACTACCATTTGACCCAAGAATTTGGCAAATCTGACTATGATAAGGTGTTAAATTATTTGTTATTATGTTCCCTCAAGGATGATAAATATACCCAACATCCAGCGCCCCATTTTGGTTTAGCCTATCCTATTTATACCCATTGTGTTTCTCCCGGACAACGTTACATCGATTTACATATTCAAAGGGTAATTAAGGGCATGTTTGATCATGGGCGCGATCGCCGTCATAGCAATACCAAAAAAGGTGTTAACCTAAGAAGCAATCTCTGTCATGGGGAAATTCACTGGAATGTTTTACCCCCAGCCATTCAAGCTAATTTGGAAGCTGATTTACATTCTTTAGTAACTCACCTCAATGAAAGGGAAAAAATTGCCCATGATGCGGAAAAAGATTTGGCTGGTTTGAAAAAGGCAGAAAAAATGAAAGATTGCACAGGTCAAATCTTCAGTGGTTTAATTACCGGTGTCCAATCCTATGGCTTTTTTGTCCAAATTGAGGATTCTTTGGTGGAGGGTTTAGTTCATGTTAGCTCACTTAAAGATGATTGGTATGAACATCGACCACGCCATACCTGTTTAGTGGGGCGCAAAAATCGCACGGCTTATCGTTTAGGGGATAAAGTCGAGGTGGAAATTAAAAGCGTTGATTATTACCGTCAGCAAGTTGATTTAGTTACGGTGCGCGGTGGTAGTGATGCTGTTGATGCTGATTTTGAGGATTAGTTAGTCTCTAGTGATGAAAAAAGGGCAAAGGTGACTAGGTTTCAGGCTTCAGGTTGCAGGTTTCAGGTGTAATTTTCAAACCTAATACCTAACACCCGATACCCGACACCTTTACAACTGTGCTTAAAACCTTTATTTGACAAGAGTTTTGATTTATTCAGCAAACCCGAATTATATCAGGTTTGGATAATTACTTATTAAAAGATTGTATCTTCGCTACTTCCCCACCGTGTAATGAATTACACGGAACCAACGGAATCACGTTCAATAAATTGAACTAATATTATTTTTAGTTAATTTATAAGTTATCAAACAAACTTGATATGAGTCTATTTTTCTACACCCACATCAAAAAAAAATTGATACATATTTATGGTTAATGCACCAAAAATATATAACTTAATACCATTGATTTTAAAGTATTTAAACCTTTGCCCTTTGCCCCTTGCCCTTTTCCCTTTTGAATTAAATTCCTGTTACGGACATTTCTAGGGTTGCCTTGTAGGTTTGTTGAGGTTTAAGATGTATTAGCTTATCACCTGTATTTATAGCATTGCGCGGCGCACTCCACGGCTCAACACAGATAAAGTCTTTCCCTTTTACTGTCCAAAATACTAAGGTTGTGAAAAAATCGGAGTATTCTAAGGTGATTTTATGGTTTCTTTTGCGATTTAGGAAAGAGGCACGGGCGCTGTTAATTTTTTTAAAGGCTATGTCTATTTCTTCTTGTTCATAGTCTAATGAATTGTCAAAAGGATAGGTCTTATCTCCTGTTTTATTGGTATATTCTGTGGCTGGAATAATTAATTCAATTTGTTGTTTATCCTGACACCAAAAATAAGGATGAAAACCAGCGCTAAAGGGCATTATTTCTTGTGATTTGTTTATATATTCTTGCTCAATAATAATTTTATTTGCCACCAGTTTATAGGTGAAGTTTATTTCAAATTCAAAGGGATATACTTTCATTGTTTCCTTATTACTAAGTAAGCGTAGGGTGAGGTGCGCTGATTTTTCGTCACAGGATTGCGCCACTACTTGCCAAGGTAAATCCCTTGCAAAACCATGTTGTTTTAGTTGATATTTTTTGTCTTGATAGTGAAAAATATTATCGGGTAAGTTGCCACAAATAGGAAATAAAATTGGATTACCACCTCTGACACTAAGTTGAGGATTTTTGAATCTTTCCTCGTCTAAGTAAAATATATCTTGTCCTTGTTTTTTCCACTTGGTTATTATTCCTCCTTTTTCTGGCACGATCTCAACATGGGAGTTGTTATTTTCGTCTTTGAGTATATAGGTGAGATAGTCTTCATTTTTGATGGAAATATTAAACATAAATTGTTTTCTAAATTAGTATTTGTTGTAAATAATAGCAAAATATTGCGCTGATAACAGGTACTGTTAAGTTATCTATGCCTAACCACGAAAATGACTCTAAAAATGTGGCAATTATTGCCGTTAAAATAGCGACTATGATTAAATCATTTTGCCAAGACTGAGTTAGGGTTAAAATTACTAAAACTACTACAAAACTTACTAACATCATGGTAAATGAGCCTTCCCAACTTTTTTTATTTCCTAGTAAAACATACTTATTTTTGCCCCATTTTTGACCAATGAGCGCCGCCAGCGCGTCTCCCCATGTCATAATCAAAATGCCGATAACTGTAAATTGTGGGAGGGATTTTTGCCAGAATAACCACGCTAAAATACCAATACTTAGGGCATAAAATAAAGTGCCTAAACTTTTTCGCCCGACACTGTTAACGCTAGGCAAAATTGGTAATAAATAAGATGTAATTGCCACTAATCCAGCACCCCCCGACGCTACAAGAATTAAATTAGTAGGTATCTTCAACCACCATGCCATTAGGATAACTTGACCGGCTCCAATATGAACAATTTTTCTAGTAATTTCTGATTCTAGTTGATATTTTCGGCTTAAAGTCTCGGCAGTAAAAATTAATAAACCCAAGTATATAAACACGAGAAGGGCGCTGGATAAATCTTCTCTATTAATAGCTAAAATTTCATTTAAAGTTAAATTCATTAGTTGAAATAATATGTTAAAATATGATTATTATTAAACCTAATGTTATCATAAGCAATCTCAATTAAAAAACTTTTAAATATTAACTTTTTAAATATTTTCCAGAATAATAAAGGGTTAAAACTCCATATTTTAAGAAGTGAGCAAATTTAATAGTAGTCCGAGCTACCTTTAATTTATATTTGTTTCTTGTCCTTTGATTTGCGTAAATACTATTAAATATAATGGCTGAAAATAGTTTATCATTTATTCGTCAAGATTTACTTTCTTTGAGTGCATATCACCCAGCGCCCGTCACCGATAATCGAAACTTAGTACGTTTAGATGCCAATGAAAGTCCTTTTAATTTACCTGATGAAATTAGAGAAAAATTAGCAATTTTTTATGAGCAAAAAATTGCCACTAATCGTTATCCTGATGGTAGCCATTTACCATTAAAACAATTAATGGCAGAATACCTTAATGAATCTGCCCATTTAAAAGGTGAAATTACACCTGATTTTATCTCATTAGGAAGTGGCTCGGATGAGTTAATTCGCTCTATTTTAATTGCTACTTGTTTGAATAATCAAGGGTCAATTTTAGTCTTTAATCCCACCTTTTCTATGTATGGTATTTTAGCCCAAACATTGGGGATTCCCGTTGTTAACATTAATCGTAACGAAGTGGATTTTAGTATTGATTTAGAAAAAGCAAATCAAGCTATTAATAACCCTGATTCTTTACCCATAAAAGTAGTTTTTGTGGTGCATCCTAATTCTCCCACTGCTAATTGTTTAACACCTAAAGAAATTGAGTGGTTAAAAAGTTTATCAAAAGATATTTTAGTAGTAATTGATGAGGCTTATTATGAATTTAGTCAACAAACTTTATTACCTGAATTATTATCCCATTCAAACTGGTTAATATTACGCACTTTTTCTAAGGCTTTTCGATTGGCGGCGCATCGGGTGGGGGGCGCTGTGGCTCATTCGGCTATTATTACCATATTAGAAAAAATAAGACTTCCCTATAATTTACCCACTTTTTCTCAACTAGCCACCATTACCGCTTTAGAAAATCGAGCCTTAATTTTACCTTCTATTCAAGAGGTAATGAATGAACAAAAAAGGGTTTATGATGCTTTGATTTGTAATGATAAAATTAAAGTTTGGTCTAGTGATGCTAACTTTATTTATGTACGTTTAAAAGGAGAAGTCGAAACAGAAGATTATCAACAAATTTTAGACAGTTTTAAAGAAGATAATATTTTCATTCGTTATACGGGAGGAGGTTTCCGAATTTCCATTGGTAATAAGCACGAAAATGATCGTTTTTTAAGCAGGTTTAATGAGATTTTCGGCGGAGGGCGCTGTTAAAGTAGGGATAGAAATGCTTTACCCTCACCTCCAACCCCTCTCCCACAGCAGGGTGTTTTCAAAGTCAGGATCAAAATTGATTTGTTTTTGACAAGAAGACAATATAAGGATGATCCCCCCCAACCCCCCTTAAAAAGGGGGGAGATTCAGGGAGACAGGAGGATTTTTTACTATTAATTGATTTATTAGTAGTTAAAAACCTCTGAATTTCAGATTATTGGCTAGTTTGAGAAACTAACATTTTTGAGAATGAAAACGCCCTGCTCCCACAGGAGAGGGGAGATTCATTATCAATTGTCAATTCTCCTCATAATATCAAGTCTGCTTGAACACTTACAAATTAGTAATATCAACATCTTAGTTCAATTTATTGAACGAAAAATCATTAGCCGTGTAATTCATTACACGGTGGGTAAAGTGCGAAGAGATAATCTATTTGTAACTAATTATCTGAACTTAATATAACTTAACTTTTTGTTCACATCTAATTAGGGTCTGCTGAATAAATCAAAACCCTTGTTAAATAAAGGTTTAAAGTCTATTCTACATAACAAAAAGTGTCATAAATTGACTTTTTTCTCCAAAAATACTGTATTTTTTTTCATCCCAGTCAAAAATTCTACATTCTACATTCTCAATTCTACATTCTCAATTCCCTCCCCTCAGCAAAATACTTTTTCAGCAACCCCTACCTAATTAAACAGCGCCCGTCTTCTTTAGCACCACCGCAATAGTTTTGAGAATTAAAATTAAATCATATTTTACCGACCATTTACGCTGATATTCTAAATCTAGCGCCACAATTTCCTCAAAATCCAAAATATGAGAGCGCCCTTTTACCTGCCATTCCCCCGTTAAACCGGGTTTGACATTTAAACGTAAAAGATGATAAGAATTGTAGTAAGAAACTTCTTGGGGGGTTGGAGGGCGCGTGCCAACTAAACTCATGTCACCCTTTAATACATTCCAAAATTGCGGAAACTCATCTAAACTGCAACTACGAATAATCTTACCAACTTTCGTAATTCTAGGGTCTTGGTGATTTTTGAAAATATGCCCCTTCGCCTGATTACTAACCAAATGTCGCTTTTTTTCCGCATCAACAGTCATAGAACGAAATTTTGTAATTGTAAAAACTTCTCCTTTTAATCCGCAACGTTTTTGATGAAAAAAAATAGGACCAGTACTATCTAATTTAATCAAAATAGCTAAAGGAATAAATACAATACTGGTGATAGATAAACCTACCAGCGCCCCCAACACATCAATTAAACGTTTGAGCTTACTATAAACAGAAGGATGAACTTCATCGGTAGGATTATCAGAACAAAAATCAGTTTCCATTGATGAATTAAGATATCTCATGAAAGGGGGCGTAAAATTGCTATTAAAAACATAACATAACAATCAATCATGAGAGCAAAATTATTTTCCTAAAGATAACTCCCCTTTCTTCCCTAGAATACCCTGCGGACGTGATACCATTAGCACCATTAAAATTAAACCAATAATCATAATTCTCAGCGCCCCTAACTGAGCATCATCGAGTAAATCTGAACCACTAAACATAAACCGAGTTAAAGAATAATAACCCCAAAAAATTAAAGAGCCTAAAATACTTCCAGCATTATTACCCGAACCACCTAAAACCACGATAATCCAAGCATTGAAGGTTAATAAAGGCTCAAAACCGCTAGGATAAATAGTCGTTAACTGCCAAGCATAAAAAGCGCCCGCCACCCCAGCAATAGCACCACCCAACATAAAAGCCTGTAACTTATACCAAAAAACATTTTTGCCCAAAGCACGAGGAATCTCCTCATCTTCTCGAATGGCTTTTAATACTCTACCCCAAGGGGAATGCACCAAAATCTCTAAACCGTAGTAAACTACAGCCAAAGCAATTAAAACCAATAACATTAAACCAGCTTTATAACTGTAATTATATAAAGCCATTACAGCATTAATATAAACCATGCCACCCACAACCAAAGCCACTGCACCCCAAAACAAAACTAAAGCGCGCGCGGAAGCCTGAAAACTTTTTCCTTTTATCTCTCTCCCTAGGCGCAACTGTTGACGAAGATTAATAGTAATACGCCAAGCGACAAAAATAGTTAACAATGTCAAAATGAAAATCATCATTAACCTACCTAAAAAATTGGGCTGAAAATCACCAAAGGGCAACGGAAAACGTTGAATGCCGAAAGTGCCTTTTGTCAACCATTGTTCATTTTGTACCACTAAGCGGATAAACTCTGCACCGCCAATAGTAACAATAGCTAAATAGTCTTGTCTTAAGCGAATACTGGTAGCACCAATGAGAAAACCTAAAATTGCAGCGCCCACCGCCCCAATCACCACCGCTAAAAGCATTGGCACACCTTGCAGGGTTAATAATACCGTAGTATAGGCGCCAATGGTCATAAATGCCACATGACCAAAATTAATTAACCCTGTAAAACCCCATTGTAAATTTAAACCGAGGGCAAAAATACTATATAAAGCCGTGGAAATTGTTAAAAATACCAGATATTGAATCATTTTAAGTTAATGATCTTTCATGCAACTACATCATCATATAACAATAGTTACCTTTTGCTTTGTCACAAATTATCATTAATTATCGGGGAGAAACTGCTGAGGGATGAGTATTACACCCTAAACCGTAGGCAGAACTAACTCTAATTAACGGGCAAATATGGCTTAAACGATCAATGAATAAGAAGTTAATAGTCTTATCAAAAAACGGTGGAGGGCGCTGGTAAAAAAAATCGACAATCCAATCCAACAGTATTATGCCAATCTCAAGTTAGCAGATTAATAATAAAAATTTCTTTAGGAAGTCTTATTGACTTTTATTACTATTTACTTCATAATTATTATCTATTGACTAAAATAGTCAACTAAAAGATTATGTTTTTGCAAAAAAAATACTACTAGATAGATCATATGAAGTTCACACAGTTAAGGACAATTAACTAATCTGCGCTTAGGTTTTACTTGACTCAATGTAGTAAAAGGTAACTTATTTTATTGATAATTAATTACTGAAACCTGATATTACCGTAGATTTAAGCTCATCAATTTAAGTATTATCTTCAGATAATTTTGATAGTAGGTTAGCATTATTTGCAAAAAAAATAAGAAATATCCTCAATAAGTGTAGTAGCACCAATGAAAAAAAGCCTTTTAACTATTATCGGTCTGATTCTCAGCTTGAGTTTAGTCATTTTCACGGGTTATGACAGCGCCCTTGCCGTCACCAGCGCCCTCCCCTCTACGGAAACGAAATAGGTGGAAGTACAAGCCACTCCAGCGCCCTCCACTCAATCAAGTGAGGAATTACAAGCTACCCCTGCGCCCGTCACCCCATCAAATGAGAAAGAAGCGGTTAAAGAGAAAGGGAAGAAAGACAAACATGGCAAAAAACACCAAAAGAAAGACTCAGAAACCACCAGTAAATCTGAAACTTTAGCAGAAGAAGCGCCTTTAGCGTCGTAATTGCAGACAAAAAAAAACCGTCAAGTTAGGGTGACAAAAACCGACCACTAACTTAAAGGACGGCATAAAACACAAATACAAATTAACAATATTTTACTCGATTTATACTTACTAATCTTCTTGATCTTTAAAAAATCGAGGTAATAGCCTGTTTTTGAAAATTTAAAAAGACTTTGTACATTAAGTTCATCTAAATAATTTTAGTCCCATTATTCTAAAATATTGCTCCCCTCTCTCATCCCCTCCCTTACGAAGCAGGGCGTTTTCATTCTCAAAAATGTCAGTTTCTCAAAATAGCTAATCGTCCGAAATTCAGAGGTTTTTAATTACTAACAAATCAATTAATAGTAAAAAATCCTCCTGTCTCCCTGAATCTCCCCCCTTTTTAAGGGGGGTTGGGGGGGATCATCCTTATATTGTCTCCTTGTCCAAAACAAATAAATTTTGATCCTGACAATGAAAAAACCCTACTTACGAAGGGGAGGCTAGGAGGGGTTGGGGGTTTCAGAATTGTTAAGTTTTATTTCGCCTACAAAAACATTCATCACAGGGTGGAGAAATTGCGAAGAAACCATTTTTGTTCATTATTCAACACAAATACAAATACAAATGAAAATAGAAAAATTAATCATTGCTATGGGGGGGATGATTATCTTGCCCCCAGCGCCCCTCACCGCCCAAAATTTAGCTGTAACTACCATTACCGCCATTGATTTAGTCAAAACCAATGGAGAATATTCCCTACAACTAACCAGCGATAACGAGGGATTGTTAACGCCTCTGAGTAGAGTAGAAGGAGAAAGATTAATTATCGAAATCCCCCAAGTTCGACTCGGTGAAGGAGTAAATCGACAATTTATCCCCGATGATATTGATTCTAACCTTGCCTCAGTCAGTATCATTGCCATAGAAAACGAAACCATCAAAATTGAAATTTGGGGCAAACAAGGCGCACCCCAAACAGAAATTAAAACCATACCACAAGGAATAGTTTTCAATATCAATGAAAATAATATTTTGGCAGAAGAAGAAATCCAGAATATTGAAATTATTGTCACGGGAGAAAATGAAACAGAATCTTTACGGGAAATTATCCCCCAAGCGCAACTACAACGAGAAGAAATCTTAACGCGCCCTTCCCTTTTTCTTGGAGATATAATCAAACAATTACCCGGCGTAGTCATGACAGGAAACCCCGGAGAAGATAAATACGTGCGCTTGAGAGGCTTAGGTAAAGAATTTACCCGTTTGCAAATTGACGGCGTTACCTTACCCGATACTGGGGAAAAAAGAGAATATCAAATCGGTAGCTTTCCCTCCCTTTTTGTGGATCAAATTAATATTATTCGTAATAGTAGTGCCGAATTTGAAAGCGACGGTATTGCTGGGAGAGTTGCCGTAGAAACTGTGCCTATTCCCAATTTAGGAGAGTCAACTTTTCAAGGTAAAATCGGCTATGGTGGCAGAAACTCCCTCGCCAACGGCTTATTTGACTCTGCCTTAGTATATGGTGAAAGAAAAAGCGAAAACTTCGGTTTTATCGGCGGTTTAGGTTATTCCCGCAATCCTTTAGATATTAACAAAATTAAAACATTTTCTGATGGCGAAGTGGAAACCGAAGACGAATTTAAAGATCAAACCTATCATAATGCGTTATTAAAACTAGGTTATTTTTATCCTCAAGGAAGCATCACTTTTCAACCCTATTTCTTTTCTTTACAAGAATTGAAAGAGATAACGATAATCAATACAACACCACCTAAAAATGGTGGAGACGCGCCGAAAATTAACACAGAAATCGAAAGGGAAGATAAAAATAAAGATAATTGGGGTATCGCCTTCAATAATAATCACCGATTTAACAATGGTATGACTTTAGATAGTCAACTGGGTTATTTTACCACCATTGAAACCAAAGATGAAAATAAAGAAAAACTAAAAGATAATCAGGTTGATAAAACAGAATTAGAACTAGAATCGAAAGAAGATAGTATCATTAATTTTACCAGCGCCCTCACCATACCCATAAACGGCGGAGTGCGCCAAGAGCTTAAAATCGGTACAGCTGTTCGCCTTCGGGATCGTTTTCGGGATAAATCGAGACTAGAAATTGATAAAAATGGCAACGAAAAAGATAAAACTGAAGCCGAAGATAAATATAACTTAACCGAAAATTATTTTGCAGGATTTATTCAAAATCAAATTTTCTTTAACGATACCTTTAGTATCCTGCCCGGTGTTAGAGTAGAACACGTTAACTTAAACGCCGAAAGTGGTTCAAATGATAATAACCCGAGCAAAAAATCTATCACCGATATTTTACCATCCATATTTTTTCTTTATGAACCCAGAGCAGATTTAGCCTTTAACTTAGGTTTATCTCGTAGCTTAAATCGACCAGAATTTGATGAATTAGGTCCTTTTATTAGTGACAAGGACGATCGTTTTGTCATTGGAAATCCTGAATTAGACCCAGCCAGAGCTTGGAATTTAGACATAGGAGCTACTTATAAAAAAGAATATTTTAATCTAGGTATTAACTTTTTTAATAAATGGATTACAGGAGTATTAGAAGAAGAAATAACCGATCAAATAATTGATGGTAAAGACGTTTTTAAAGTCCAAAATGTGGGAGATGGTACATTAACAGGGGTAGAATTAGAACAAGAAATTAACTTTGGTTTTACAGGGGTAAAAGCCTTAGAAGGTTTAACTTTGTGGGCAAATCAAACTATTATCGGTTCAGAATTAAACGATCGCAATGGTGTTTCTCGCAGTTTTCAAGAAGTACCCAATTTTATTTCTAATCTCGGTTTTAACTATAACTATGAACCATCAGGCACTCAAGTCGCCTTATATTGGAATTATGTCGGCGACAGTAGCACCCTAGAAGCTGACGGCACGATTACAAATATACGGGCGAAATCTGCCATTAACCTTAGTTTAAGACAAAAGATCAGTGATCAATTTAGTTTATTTTTTGATATTTATAATTTAACCAATGAAACCTCAAAAATAGAAGAAGAAATCGAACCAAATGGCGAGAGTAGTATCGGAGAAGAAAAAGGCGGACAAAGTATTTTATTTGGAGTTAACTGGAGATTTTAATTAATGGCACTTTTTTTGAAAAAAAATCCACTTCCCCCTAATTTAGTTAGGATTGGTAAAGACTTATTTAAACTGCTGTGGATTTATCCGGGATGGATGATTGCCGCCATTTTATCTACCGTTATCGTCTCCGCGCTTGAACCAACTAAAGCATGGATGAGTAAAAGTTTTCTTGACGATTTAAAGGATAATAGTGATCTCAATATCAGTGATTCTTTACATGAATATATCATTAAATTTGGGGGAATATTTCTAGCTTTAGCATTACTAAATTTTGGCGATAAAATTATTGATAAAATATTTGAAACAAAAATGATTTTATGCTTACAAAGAACTTATTTAGAAAGGAGAAAAAAAGAAGAAACAACCGAAGATATATCTCGTATATTATTTGATTGTAGTAAAGCAAAACCAGCTATTGATGTAATTCATAAAGATGGCTGGAAAATTGTTTCTCAAGTTATTTCTGTTGTTGTTTGGCAAGTTAACCTTGCTCCTGAATGGATACCAGCCTTATTAATTGCTGTTTTACCTCCCATGTTTATGGGATTTATTTTTAGTAAATTCATTCAACAGGCAAGTTTAGAAATGTTAGAAACACAACAAGAAATTGCTTCTTCTACCAGTAAAGATAAAAATGTAGAATTTGCCAGACATCAAGACTCATTTTTAAAGCAAGTCATGAAACTAGAAATGTTTAAACAAGGTACAGAAGTTCTAGTGGATTTTTTGACATGGTTTGGTTTATTTATTTTAGTAATTGTTGCCACTATTTTACCTATCGATATTCTTCCCCAAGAAATTACCGCCGGTGATTTAGTTTTATTTTGGATTAATCTTAATTTATTGTCAAAACCATTAGGAGAGATTGCTAAGGTTTATAATAAAGCCAGAGAATCTTATCCAGCTTTAACAAGGGTTTTAACTCCCTTATAAATAATTTTTTGGGTTAATTTTTTTATTCGTAGGGGTTGAATATCATTCAACCCATATAGGTTTAAATTTTTTAACCCATATAAAACCTTAAAAGATTAATTATTAAAGAGATAAAAAAATAAATTATCAATATGAAAAAAATTGCTCTAAAACTTCATAAAATATTAGGTTTAAATTTAGCTTTAATAATAATATTTATCGCTTTAACTGGTAGTTATTTAGTTTGGGATAGGGAAATTAACCCTGTGATTAGAAATGAAGTTAATCAAGTTATCATTGACGATAATAAACCATTTTTAGGATTAAGTGATATTAGAGATATTATGGTTAATGATTATCCTGATAGTTATTTGAAAAAAATTATTATCCCTAAAGAAATCAATCAATCTTATCGTTTAGTTGTCCATAATGTGAATGATATTCGTCAAGATTTTTACCTTCACCCTCAAACAGGAGAAATACTCCATATTTACCAAAGAAATCATACTTTTGATCCTATTTTGATTAAAATTCATACAGAGTTATTAACTGGTATAACAGGAAAAATTTTACTTGGTTTAGTGGGAATTAGTTTATTTTTGTTAACAATTACTGGTTTATGGTTGTGGAATGGATGGCAAAAATTAGCCATGGGTTTTAAAATTCGTTTTGGCTCAAAATGGCGTTTATTAAATTATGATTTACATAAAGTAATTGGTATTTTATCCTTAGTTTTTGTGGCTAATTTTGCGGTGACGGGCGCTATTCTAGCTTTAGATAAACCGATTAGAGATTTAATGTTTTCTCCTGCTGTAAAAACTGATTTAGCGGAAATCATTACTACTGATAAAAGTAATAATTTATTATCTTTAGAGTCAATGTTATCAACGGCAAAAAAAGAGATTGTTAACGGTAAGTTTACGGAGGTAAATTTTCCTACTGATTTAGAAAAAGGAGTAACTTTTCGTTTTAAATTAGCCAATGATATTACCCCTCAAGGCAAAAGCACAGTAACGGTTAATCCTTATAATGGTAATGTGACTATGGTAGATGATTTTAGTCAACAGTCTTGGTATAACCAACTTAAAGCCTCTGTAAAGGTGTTACATTATGGTACTTTTGGCAGTGTTTTAGTGTTGATTTTTTATTTTATTTTAGGCATTATTTTAGCTAGTTTAGCTTTTACTGGTTTTAGTTTATGGTGGGGAAAAATGTTAATTTATCTAAGCCAAAATCTACGCCAAAATTAGTTGTTAATAAATCATTAACGACTAATAATTAGGGTGCGCTGAATAAAATTAGAGCCTATAAATATAAAGAGTTTTGAACCATTGACATCGCCGTGTAATAAATTTCACTGCTACCGTGATGCCGTTTAATAAATTAAACTCTTTCATTTTCCACTTAACCCAGTGTCTTTCTGCCCACTATATGAGTATAAAATTATCTAAGTTCAATTCATTGAACGTTATCCATTAGCCGTGTAATTCATTACACGGTGGGTAAATTACGAAGAGATAATCTTTTATATAGTCATTTTAAATAACAATGAAACAGTTTTCTATTACTAATAATTATCGCAAGATATTCAATGGTGGGCGGTTTATCACTCTACAAATTTTTTAACTTGTTTCAATCTTAATTGAAATAACTATAACAGATTACTAGAATATGATATTAAACTTTTATTTTGCCATCGTTTATTGTTGGGTTACGCTGTCGCTAACCCAACCTACAAACTTTAATTTTTTACTAGTAACAATATGATGTTTATTTAAGTTTCTAAATTCCAAATATCTTTTATTTCTGCTAATTGATTTTCATAACTAAAATGTTCCCAAATAATTCCGTTAACATCAGTATCTTGAGTAAATTCCGTTGCTTCGTCATCTTCCCAATCTAAGTTTCTTAGGCTACCCGGATGACAATTATAATCAACTCTAAGGGAAAAATTGATGGTTGGAGTGCGCCATAAAGCATACTCATTATCAATGATGATAGTAGGTTTTACTGATAAACGTTGATTATATTCTAAAATACTTTCATGGAGGTTTTGGGTTGATAAGGCAAGATGAATTCTTTTCATGAAATTAAAAGTTTATCCCATTTTAAAAAAGTTTAACACAAATACAAATAAATAATATTATGCAAAGTAATTTTATTCGCAAAATAGCGGAAGGAAAACCAAAAGATTTCACAATTGAAGCTAATAGCTTTAGTTTAATTAAACATTTTAGTAGTTATTTATTAAAATATAAATTACTGCTTTTTATTGGTTCTATTTTAATTTTTATTGGTTCTTTTATTCAAGTTTTAATACCTCAAATTACCCGTTATTTTATTGATGTTATAATTCCTAATAAGCGCTTTGATTTAATTCCTTGGTTGGGGGGAGGAATTGCTATTACTGCTTTAATTATTGGTGGTTTAAATTTTGCGAGAAGTTATATTAGTTCTTTAGTTGGACAAAGAATAATTTTTGATTTGAGGGCTAATTTATATGAACATTTACAATATTTATCCCTTAGTTTTTTTGAGAATCAACGTACAGGGGCGCTGATGGGTAAAGTCATTCAAGATGTAGAAGCGGTAGAAAAGTTAATTACTACTGAAGTGGTGGAAATTATCGCCGAAATTTTTACTTTTGTGGTGGTGGTTAGTTACCTTTTTTATGCTGATTGGAAGGTAACAATTTTAATTTTAATTACTTTGCCTATAATGATTTATTTAACTCAGGTTTTAGGTAGTACTATTCGCTCTGCTTATTAAAATATGAGAGATCGCAAAGCAGAAATTTATAATCATTTACAAGAAACTTTCACTAATGTTAAATTAATTAAAGCCTGTGCTAATGAAGGTTATGAAATTAATCGTTTTTCTGACTTAAATGAAGAAAATAAGGAAGCTAATTTAAAGGCGGTATTTCTTTCTTCTTCTTTTTCTCCTATTGTCGATTTTATGAACTATTTAGGTTATATTATTGTCCTGATTTATGGTTCATGGGAGGTGATGAAAAATCAGCTTACCGTTGGGGAGTTAACGGCATTTTTAGCTTATCTTAATCAGATTAATCAACCGGTAAAACGTTATAGTAAAATAATTCATACTATTCAAAAAGGTGCCAGCGCCCTCCAACGTATTTTTGAAACTCTGGATACGGAAACAGAAGTTAAAGAGAAAGAAAATGCGGTAATTTTACCAGAAATTAAAGGAAAAATTAAACTAGAAAATATTACTTTTAATTATGCCCAAAGTAATCATATTTTAAAAGAATTTAACTTGACTATTGAAGCAGGAAAAACAGTGGCTTTGGTTGGTACTTCGGGCGCTGGTGAAAAATCCCCGTTTTTTAATTCTTGATGAGGCGACTTCTTCTTTGGATACAGAGTCGGAATTTTTAATTCAAGAAGCCTTAACGGAGTTATTAAAAAATCGTAGTTGTTTAGTAATTGCCCATCGTTTAAGCACTATTAAAAAAGCTGATAAAATTGTGGTTTTAGAAAAGGGTAAAATTGTGGAAATGGGTACTCATGATCAACTACTATTAGAAGAAAAAAGATATGCCTATTTCTATCAAATGCAATTCCCTATTAAGGTTTGCATTTAGACTCCAACCATAGCAGATAAAATGCTGGTAAACAGCGCCCTCCCATCGGTAAAGCCCAACATGGCATCACTTGCCCTCTCAGGGTGAGGCATCATACCCAAAACATTACCCTTTTCATTAGTAATTCCAGCGATGTTACCACAGGAACCGTTAGGATTACCAGAAGAATTGATTTTTCCCTCACCATCACAATAACGGAAAATAATTTGTTGATTATCCTCTAAGGCTTTTAAGGTATCGTCATCGGCAAAATAATTACCCTCACCATGGGCAATGGGTAAAGATAACACTTGCTGACATTGATAATTATTTGTCCACACTGAGTTATTATGTTCTACCCTAACAGGCACTTGATCGCAAATAAAATGTAAGTCTCGATTACGCACCAGCGCCCCTCGCAACAACCCTGACTCTGTCAACACTTGAAAACCGTTACAGATACCTAATACATATTTACCAGCTTGACCATGAGCAATAATACTATTCATCACGGGGGAAAAACGAGCGATAGCGCCACAACGCAAGTAATCGCCGTAGCTAAAACCACCCGGTACAATTATCACATCAAGATCACTAATATCCGTTTCCTGATGCCATACCATACGGGTAGGTTGATTTAAAATGCCTTCTGTCACCATTGCCACATCACGATCACAATTTGAGCCGGGGAAAACAACTATACCAAATTTCATGATTATTCCTCCACCGCAGTTAATTCAAAAGAGTAGTTTTCAATGACGGGATTAGCCAATAATTGATCACACATTTGATGTAAATTCTTTTCGGCTTCCTCACGGTGGAGGGCGCTTAAATTCATTTGGATATATTTCCCGATTCTTACCCCTTCTATCCCTTCATAGCCTAACTGATGTAAACCTGATTCTACTGCTGTTCCTGCTGTATCTAATACTGAATTTCTCAAGGTTACATAGACGCGCGCTGAATACTTTTTCATAACAAATCACTAAGCAGGATCATTTAATTAGCGCCCTTCATCCTATCATTAAAAGGGCAAAGGTTGAATGAATTATGAATTATGAATTATGAATTATGAATTATAATCCTTCTCCCTTTCTCCCCTTCTCCCTTTCTCCCCTCCCCAATTATTGCTAAAGAGGTTGAATGGGGCTACCATCCCTAATTTTGAGAATCCCAGCCGTAACCACTTCATCTCCCACTTCCAAGCCACTGATTACCTCGTAAGTGTTACCCTGAATTGTGCCTAATTCTACTTGTTTTTGTAATGCAATCAATCCTTCCCCTTCCTCTGCAGGTTGCGCCACAAAAACGAAATTTTGTCCCCCAATCCTAGAAATAGCGGTGGTAGGCACTGTCACCCCTGTAGTTTCTGACCAAATTATGCGTGCGCTGATGAATTGACGGTTTAAAAATCCTTCTCCGTTAGGAAAATTTGCTTTAGCTAAAATTAACTGGGAATCAGCCGAAACATTGGGAGAAATAAAGCTGATTTCGCCTTCACTTAAAGGATTTCCTTCTTGGTCTAAAATTTCTACAGGTAATCCTAAACGCAATTGGGGGGCGCTAGACACGGGTACAGATAAATTTAGCTCTAAAAGGTCATTTTGAGTTAAATTAGTCAAATTATCCCCATTTTGGACATACTCCCCAATTTTTACAGGAATATCACCCACAATGCCATCGATGGGCGCCCTCACCACAGCTTTATCTAACTCTGATTGAAGACGCGCCACATTGGCTTCAGCTTCACTAACATTTGCCCTCGCTTGGTCAATGGTTTCACTTCTTGCCCCCGCTTCTACCCGATTGAGGTTTTGTTGAGCCTGTTCGACTTGTGCCTGTAATTCCCCTAAATTAGACTGTCTGCCTTGTTTGAGTTGACTCAAACGGCGTTGGGCTTGTTCTACCTGCGCCCTAGTGCTTTCCGCTTCCGTTTTTAGGGCATCGAAACGATCTTGGGAAATTGCTCCTTCTTGCACCAATACGGTATTACGTTTAACCCTCTCAGTGGCTAAATTCGCATCCGCTTGAGCTTGTTCTACTTGGGCTTGAGCTTGGGCGATTTCTTCGGGGGATGCCCCTTCCCTAGCGTTATTTAATCTAATTTCTGCTTCCTGTAAGGCGGCGTGCGCCACCGCTATATCCTCATCTCTGCTTCCTGCTTCCAATTCTGCTAAAGTGGCAAGGGCGCTGGTTAAACCGGCTTCTGCTTGTCTTAACTCCGCTTGTAACGTTTCACTGTCAAGGGCAAATAACTCCTGCCCGACACTGACAGTATCCCCTTCTCGCACAAAAATATCTGTAATGCGCCCGTCAATTTCTGGTCTTAGTGCTACTGTTTGACTAGCAGAAAAATTGGCTAAAACTTCGCTGGAAATTTCGATGGTTTCCGATCCCACCGCCATTAACTCAACTCCTGTAGGGGGCATTTGTGCCATTACTTCTTGTGGCTGATTGGCTTGATTATACCAGTACCAACCCCCTGCAAAAACTCCTCCTATGAGCAATATACCGCTACTGATACCCAGCCAATTAGTTTTTTTGACATTTTTGGTCTCTTGGTCTTCGGAAGTGTCATCTGGGCTGGTCACTTCTTCTACTTGGTTCTGTAGTTCTGACATTGTTTTATTGACTTTTGCTCACTGTTAACAAATGTTACCTAATTTTAGCTATTTTTTTACAAAATGACATCTATATAGGGCTTGATGAAAAAATGGAGATATTGACATGATACTCCCACCATCAAATAAAAGATTGTGATGAGGGATTCTTACCTCACAGACAGTTAACTAGACTAATCCAATTTTGATTAATCCCCGTTAGTACGTCTCCGTAAGTAATTTGATTCACGGTATGCTCTACCGCAATTAATCCTCTATTTCTAATTAGGGTTTGCTGAATAAATCAAAACTCTTGTCTAATAAAGGTTTTAAGCAGAAAAAAAGCCATAAAAAGTGTCAAAAATACTCTTTTTCGCTAAAAAATCTGTGTTTCTGGTATTGGAATCAAAAATAATTGATACACAATAGCAATTTATGGAGAATGATTATTACGGCAAAGTCTTTGATTTATAAGTATTTCACCTGAAACCTGATACCTCCCCTCACCAAAATACTTTTTCAGCAACCCCTAATTACCTCTGCACATACCACATCTCTAGGTGCAGTATAACCACAATACGATTAAGAATTGCTATATTATCCTTTTGCTTACATTTAAGTTAGGATAGACAAGCTATATGATCAGTTATTTAAAAGGTAATTTAATTAAAGTTATTCACAGTCATAATAAACGAATTTTTCTAATTTTGGAAGTGAATAATATTGGTTATGAGGTTCAAATATTTTCTCGTTTCGCTCGTGATTTAGAAACAAAAAAAAATCAAGATATACAAATTTTTACCCACTTACAAATTAGAGAAGATCAACAAATATTATATGGCTTTCAAAGCCCTGCACAAAGAGATTTATTTCGTCAATTAATCAATGTATCAGGAATCGGAGTACAAAGCGCCCTCAACCTCATCGATACATTAGGGTTAGAGGAATTAGTACAAGCAATTGTCACGGGAAATACTAGAATGTTAGCAAAAACCCCGGGAGTGGGACAAAAAACCGCCGAAAGAATTGCCTTAGAATTGAAAACAAAATTATCTCAGTGGCGCTTGGAGGCAGGAATTAACTTTGCAGATGGTAATACCCCCCCAGCGCCCTCCATCCTAGCTGATTTAGAAATGACCTTACTGGCACTAGGATATACAGAGGAGGAAATCCAACGGGCAATTTCTGTGATCAGCCAAGATAGTTTATTATGTAAAAATCCATTAGTAGAAGAATGGATTAGGGGCGCTATTACTTTTCTTTCCAGTGATATTTAATAGTGCAGAAAATATTTAGCGTTGCTGAATCAAGGTATGAAGATAAAAAATTAATAATCTGGAATATTTACTATTTAATAGTTTAGCCATCTTAAATAAAGACGAATCATACTCGAGATCAGCAACGACCATTTATGATACATTTAAAAGAAACTTTTTTCCTATAATAAAACGGACACCAAAAAGAGCCCTCCACCGTAACCGAGAATTCCTTTCAGTGTTTCTAATACCCCCTGTCAATAATTATTTTTAAATAATCTGTTGCAAAAGAGTTTGATTGATCACAGTTTGATAACCGATACCTTGTTTTTCCGCCTCTTTTTTTGCCCAAGCTAATACTTCTGGATGAAGCCTAATTGATATTTGTTCATATAACTCATTTTCATCCTTAGCAGGTCGTCCACGCTTTCTTAGTTTAAGATTAAACTGAGATGCAATAGCTTTTCGGAACTTTTCATTTTCCTCTGGTGTAACTTGCCTTGCCCTTTCAAAAGGGAATTCAGATTCCTTCTTCATATCTTTGACGCTCCTTTTTTGTTGCTTTTCTGGCACTAATAATTCTGAATACTTCTTGACGGACGGTGAATACAACTACTAAAATTAAACCATTTTCTGATTCACCCATTGCCCATTCTCTTTGCTCTTTTTGTGAGTGTTTTATGTCTTCAGTAAAAAGTAAATAAGGGTCTGCAAAGATTGTAACAGCATCTTCAAAAGTAATACCATGTTTAAGAAAATTAGATTCAGCTTTATTTTTATCCCAATGGAATCGCATTTATAGTCTATACTAAAAATGTTTATTTAGACAAGTTTACATTAAATTTACCCCAATCAAAAAAACTACTTTTTTAGATTCCCCTCGGATTAACTCCACTACGTTGAGAAATACCGACATGAAGCTAAGTGAATACTTCTAAAAAATTAACAAAATTTTTATCATATCTAGTATTAAAATACAATATGTAGCCAATCTACAACTGTGATCATGGAATGGCGATTTGTCCCAATTGTAAAATTACATTTTCAACAGAGGTGGATGCAACTTTTTACAAGTGTCCCAGTTGCGGGACAGAAATGTGCTAAAGCTCATGACAATTAAAGACACCAAAAAGCGCCCCCCACCGTAGCAGAGAGCGCTTTCTAGTTATTATTTAATTTTTAATCCGATTAGAGATTAACCGTTGATTACAGGAGCAGAAACTGCTTCAGCAGAGGCTAAATCTAAGGGGAAGTTGTGAGCGTTACGTTCGTGCATTACTTCGATACCGATGTTAGCGCGGTTTAATACGTCTGCCCAAGTTCCGATTACATGACCTTGACTATCTAAGATAGACTGGTTGAAATTGAAACCATTTAAGTTGAATGCCATGGTACTTACACCCATTGCGGTGAACCAAATACCAATTACAGGCCATGCACCTAAGAAGAAGTGTAACGCGCGGCTGTTGTTGAAGGAAGCATATTGGAAGATTAAACGACCAAAATATCCGTGAGCAGCTACGATGTTGTAGGTTTCTTCTTCTTGACCGAATTTGTAACCATAGTTCTGAGACTCAGTTTCAGTGGTTTCACGAACTAAAGAAGAAGTTACGAGAGAACCGTGCATTGCAGAGAATAAAGAACCACCGAATACACCAGCTACACCCAACATATGGAAGGGGTGCATTAAGATGTTGTGTTCAGCTTGGAATACAAACATGAAGTTGAAAGTACCAGAGATACCTAAAGGCATACCATCGGAGAAAGAACCTTGACCAATGGGGTAGATTAAGAATACTGCAGTCGCAGCGGATACAGGTGCAGAGTATGCAACACAAATCCAAGGACGCATTCCTAAACGGTAGGATAATTCCCACTGACGACCCATGTAGCAGAAAATTCCGATTAAGAAATGGAATACTACTAATTGGTAAGGACCACCGTTGTATAACCACTCATCTAAGGATGCAGCTTCCCAAATAGGGTAGAAGTGTAAACCGATAGCATTGGAGCTAGGTACTACAGCACCAGAGATGATGTTGTTGCCGTACAATAAAGAACCAGCAACTGGTTCACGGATACCGTCGATATCCACAGGAGGAGCAGCTACGAAAGCGATTAAGAAGCAAGTGGTTGCAGCTAATAAGCAAGGGATCATTAATACACCGAACCAGCCTACATATAAGCGGTTGTTGGTAGAGGTGATCCACTGACAAAACTGCTCCCAAGTGGAAGACCGTTGTTGTTGTAATGTGGTAGTCATCTTTTATGATTTCTATATGATTTTTCGAGGTACAATTAAGTGATTTCTCACTGTATTCATAATAATATACTACTAAGTAAAGTTTTGTCAAATATTCTAAGGAAAATATTTTTTATATTAAATATAAGTTTTAATTATTGATTATGAACTATCAAGAGACTATCAAGGTCAAAAGTAGCCCGAAGGCTTTACATAAAATTACAGCCCAAGTTCAGCAGGTGGTAAGTCGTTCGGGCATTAGCACGGGTTTATGCACTGTCTTTATTCTACATACTAGTGCTAGTTTGATTATTCAAGAAAATGCAGATCCAGATGTGTTGACGGATTTAACGGTTTTTTTTGCTAAACTTGTTCCTGAGAATTTGACTGATTATTTGCATAGTGCGGAGGGCGCTGATGATATGCCCTCTCACATTCGCTCAGTTTTGACCAATACTTCTGAGAATATTCCTGTTAATCAAGGTCGATTGTTATTGGGTACTTGGCAGGGGTTATATTTGTGGGAGCATCGGGCGCACTCCCACCAACGTCAAATCGCCATTAATATACAGGGAAATTAGCCCATTTGGGATTGTATATAGTTTTGTAAACCAATCTTATCAATTAACCCTAATTGTTTTTCTAACCAATAGGCGTGATCCTCTTCTGTATCTGCTAACATACCAAGTAAGAGGTCTCTGGTGACGTAATCTTGTTCAGCTTCACAGAGGGCGATAGCTTCCTTTAAATTACCCACTACTTCATACTCAACATCAAGATCATTTTGTAACATTTCTGAAACAGTCTTACCGATTCTTAGGTCATCTTGATCCGATAAATCGGGTGTACCTTCCAAAAATAAGATACGCTTAATTAAAGAGTCAGCGTGTTGGGTTTCGTCTTGCATTTCATGGTTAATGCGTTCATATAATTTGTTTAAACCCCAATCTTGATACATTCTGGAGTGGGTAAAATATTGATCTCTGGCTGATAATTCTGTGCGTAGAAGTTTTTGCAGTTGTTTGATAACTTTTTTGTTGCCTTTCATTGTTTCCTCTATGATTAATAATGTGTGAAAATTTAAAGCATGGATTGTAAGAAGTTTTCTAATCCCGAATTGGTAATTAACCATTGTTGGCTTTCAATCCAATCTATTTGTTCTTCGGTTTCTTCTAATAATTCGGTGAATAAGTCTCTGGTGACGTAATCTTGTTGAGTTTCACAAATACTAATGCCACTGCGCAGGTTTTCTGCCATTTGTGTGGTTAGATTTAAGTCGTTTGTTAAAATTTCGGGAACATCTTCCCCTATTAATAAACTGCCTAAATCTTGCAAGTTTGGTAATCCTTCGAGGAAAAAAACGCGCTCAATAATTTTATCGGCTTGTTTCATTAATTTGATGGAGTAGCGATATTCATATTCATTGAGACGATTTAACCCCCAATTTTTGCACATTCTGGCGTGTAGGAAAAACTGATTAATTGCGGTCAACTTATACTTTAAAATATTATTAAGTTGTTCTTTAATTTCTTGGTTGCCTTGCATAATTTTCCCCGTTTATTACCATTTCATCATATCTCATTCTCAATTAAACAGCAACTTCAAACCTTCTATTCATATATATTCTCTCAATTATTTTTTGTTATTGATAATTGTTATTGACAATAAGAAGATAAATTATTATTTGATAATTTTTCTTCTTTCCCTCAGCCAAAAATCATGGCTTAATTAATCAAAGGAGATAATCATATTAATTGTTAAAACAATAAGTAGTTTTGAGAGGGACAAAAATAATGGTGTTAGATTAAAAGTATGTTGAATCAAAATCGGAGTTTAAGATATGATTCGTCTTTTAGTTGGTATTTTAGTGTTTGTAATCAATAAGGTGTATGCCCAGCGCCCGTATCCGAGGTTTTATGTATTGGAAACGGTGGCTAGAGTGCCTTATTTTTCTTATCTGTCAGTATTACACCTCTATGAAACCTTAGGTTTTTGGCGTAAAGCTGATTGGTTAAAAATCCACTTTGCTGAGTCATGGAATGAATTACACCACCTTTTAATCATGGAATCTTTAGGAGGTTCTAATTTTTGGGTAGATAGGCTTCTCGCTAAAACTGTTGCCTTACTTTACTATTGGATTGTTGTTGCATTGTATGTGGTTTCCCCCGCCTCTGCCTATCATTTCATGGAATTAGTGGAAGAACACGCCTACGAAAGTTATGATAGTTTTTTGACTAGCCATGAGGCAATTCTCAAAACTCAAAGCGCCCCTCCCGTTGCTCTAAACTATTACCGTGACGGAGATTTGTATATGTTTGATCAGTTTCAAACTTCCCACCCCGGTGAAGTGCGCCGGCCAGCAATAAATAATCTTTACGATGTATTCGTGGCTATTAGAGATGACGAAATGGAACACGTTAAGACCATGGTAGCTTGTCAAAATCCTACTGCCCAAAATAGTTTCCATAGCCCCCATACTCTCATTGCCCAAGATTTACCCCTCATTAATACTGAAAAAGAAGTACAAAACGAAGTAACTAGAGTTTAATTAATTTTACTGACGTTACGCACTGATTCAAATGTTACGTTAAGGGAGGTTTCAGGTAGCAGGTTTCAGGTTTAAAACCCTTCCCTCCATAGACTCTTGTACAACAAAAAGATCAATAAACATAAGTTTCTTGTCAATTCTTTAACCTAATACCTGACACCCGACACCTGACACCAACAATTAATTCTATATTTTGCGTAACATCAGTGGCAATATTGCTCCAAATGTTGATATTGGTTAAATCATAATTCTGTAATTTATTAATGTATTTTTCCAACTATTAAAATTACGCCAATCTTCATGCTCTATTCTTTTTTCTTCCTTATTTTCATCACTCTTTTCCTTATTTATTAATTGTTTAATTGGCTTAGTTTTTAAGCTAATCATCCAATAAACACTATTAATTATTTCCCACCACTTTACAATGTCTTTTCCTTTCGTTAAACGATAATCTGTCCAACCTAATTCTTGTTTACACTAGCGAAATCCGTACTCCACCCATGTAAGCTAAGACGCATTGATATGGTATATAATTTGGGTTAGAAAAGATAAAACTTAGGTGTAATTGATGCCTTACAAAAATTTTTTGTCAGAGGAAGAGAGAAAGTAT
>JACYMF010000071.1 GCA_015272165.1 Cyanobacterium sp. T60_A2020_053 | reverse complement strand
ACTCTTATTCATTGTAATATTTTTGCTTTTTTTTGAAGTATGCGGAAGGTGGGTTCTCACTTTATATTTATGCTGGGAGCGTGTAGATGTCTGATGTCTTTTAGCCATGTGATTTATATTTGACGAATCGGTATCATCTGAAGTTCCCATCACCATAATGGATTGTGTTAGAAAGACGAGGACTCGAAACGCTCCTCCCTACAAAAGCGTTATTGATTGGGTGCTTTTTTCAAAATTGTACTGCGTGTTTCACAAATTCATGTCAAAAATAGTACCTAATCTATATAAAACAATACTTACAGGCATTATTGTCAAAAGTCTTGATAATATTTTTTTGGGTTTATCTCCTCAATACCTTGTAGCGTCTAAGTTTGAAGTTTATTTTGACATGAAAATACAATAACACGCAGTACAGATTCTAATAGGGCGGATGAAAAGACATGGGGAATGTCAACAAAGCATTACGGGCTATATTTTAGGTTATGTTTTGACATGAATTTGCAGAACACGCAGTACAAAATTAATCAAGTCGTTGGAGAATAAGAGAGACAGAAACTTTCCTAACGTTCATCTCAGTGATAGTATCAACCATTGCCACTGGAATATATCGGCTTCCTCTTTTTCCGTCTTGCTCAAACTGAAACCAATATTGGGTATAACGTTTAGTAGTACCGTCTTTATTTTTTTTCTTGCAAATTCTTCTTTGGATAACTCCTGAGCCTTCTCCCTTAACTCGCCTATTACTTTTTCTTTGCCTAGGTTCTTGGTTTTCTTTGTAGCTATGAATTGCCCCTCTGATCTCCTCAAGACTATTTGCTTCATCAATTAGATACCAAAGGGGCTTGGGAATAGTTTTACGCTTTCTCTCTCCTCCTTCGTACCAATTTAAAATTTTCTGATAATATTTCCCTTTCTTTTGCGTGACAACTTTAAAATCCTTCATTACAATAAAAGGTAAGTTTTAACATACAAAAAAAAGGGGCGCACTCCTAATGCACCCATCTCTCCTACTCCTCCTCAACGAGAAGCATATTGATTTCCTTGATTAGCTTTTCAACCTTTTTCCACTTCTGAGGGTTAGACTTCCACAACTTCACCTTGTTTAATTGCTTGGCGGTGCTGGTAATAGAGTTCTCAATGGTTTTGGTTTCCTGTGATTCAGACTCCTTTGATACAACCTTCATGTCAGAAATCAGAGCTTTTAAATCCCTGAGTGACAGCTTCTTTTCCTCGGTACAAACCCTAGTACCTCAAGGTCACGATTAGCTCGTTTCTTTACCCTTGCTACTGTAGAAAGTAATAACTCAGTACCACAGAAAGACTTATATTGCGTTTGGATGGGTACTAAAATATGGGTCGAAGCGACAAGACTGATATAGCTAAGGATTCCTAGAGATGGTGGGCAATCAATTAGGATAAAATCATAGTTATCTTTAATAGTAGAAAGAGTATCAACAAGTCTTAAATCACGCATATCAGCAGTGACAAGCTCTAATTCTGCCCCACTTAATTTAATGTTGCTAGGCACTAAATGTAAATTGCCCTCACTGAATGAGTGAATGGGCAATGGTTCATCGTTAATTAACGAATCATAAATCGTAGCGTCTAATTCTGAGGGTTCTAATCCCATGAAAAGACTAAGTGAACCTTGGGGGTCAAAATCAATTATCAATACCTTATAATTTTGTGAGAGGTGATAACCTAGATTCATGGTCAATGTAGATTTTCCTACACCGCCCGATTGATTGAATAATGAAATAATTTTAGTCATAATTAAAAATGAGTGATGTAAATAGTCAAGTTTATTACGGTGGGAAACTGATTAAGCCTGTGAGTGACAAACCAAGTAAGAAAAGACAATGGTGGCTGTTAGAAAATCACCCTTGTTTTACTGGTAAATGTATCCATTATGGCTATCAATTCCCCCGTTTTTCTGATAGTTGGAATTGCTTTGAATGTAGTTGTTTTTATGATTAATTTTTAATAAAATTATAGTGCAAAAACTGCTTTTTTTCTTCTACTAGGCTTTAGTAATCACTGGGTAGCATAAGAGTATAACCACCTAACTCATCTAGACAGAGATAGAATTTTTTAGTAGGTAGTGTGAAGGGAAAATGTCTGATGAATTTGTGCTCACATCCACTCTCTTCTTGACAATAAACCTTGATACCAGAATCATTTTGAATGACGTGCCAGAATGAAATATCGCAAATGCGAGGAATCTTTTTAATTTGGCTAAGATGTGTATGAATGTGCAAAACGACTGGATACCAATTATTATCCTTCTCAATCAATTCTTTAATTGAAATTGTTACTCTAAAAGGAATATTATGCTTTGTTAACATAGATGATTACCTATATTGTTTTTACACAAATTCCTATTATTTATTCAGTTTTTTTAATGTTTTTTGATAATAAGGATATTAATTCTTTAGCCAAATCAGAGGTTGATTTAATTCCTCTTAGAGTTTTTCGTTTTCCTTTGAGAACTAAATCAATTCTTTCCTGCTTTTGTGATAAAGTGCTATCAATTAATTGGTCAATTTGACCTAATTGAATCCAGTAGGAATTAACGGTATTTTGTTGTCCAATCCTATTGCATCGGTCTTCAGCCTGTTCAGCATCTCCGGGTGTCCATGGGCGGTCATGAAGAATAACGGAAGATGAAGCGGTGAGAGTGATGCCGACTCCTCCTGCCTTGATACTGCCCACAAATACTTTAGACTGACCTGATTGAAAACAGTCAACGATAGCTTGTCGGTCGCCCTGTGGGGTATCCCCAAGAAGTAACTCCCCCCCTAGTTTGTCATGTAGTTGAAGGGCGCTGTCTCGAAATTCAGTGAAGATTACCACTTGCTCACCCTCCTCTAATAACTCTTGAGCTAATTCAAGGGTGGTATCAACTTTATATTTACTTCCAGTTTTTCGCAAAATATTTACAGTGACAAGAGCTTCGGCATTTTCGCTAACCTCTCCTTCAATAACACGTCTTTGATAATCAGCAATGTAGTAGTCAATCTCTGATAGATATTCCTTATTGAGTTTTGTGGGCAGTAGGCACTGTTTATTAGTCCGAATTTTGGGTGGTAAATCGAGACATTGTTTTTTAGTACGACGCAAAATAACATCTTCAGTTTTCTGGGCAAGTTCATCAAGGTGGGAAGCACCACTAATATCCCACGAACCCCCCCAACCTTTTTGTCCATTGCAATAACGTAATTCATACTCTGTTTTGTCTTTTGCTAAATCATGGTTACAAGCAAGTAGTAAGGGGAACAAGTTACTCGGTTGTCCATTTTTAAGTGGTGTACCTGTTAGCAACCATGTGGCAATACAGTTTTCATTATTGGCAAGTGCTAATAATGATTGAGTACGTTTGGATTTAGTGTTTTGGGCATAGTGTGCCTCATCAGCAATGATGATATATTCTTTTTCTAATGGTTGGGGTAGTTTAGCCCATGAGAAAGTCTCAATTTTAATGCCGACCATCTCTGCTTCCTTCGCCCAATTATCCCGTAGTGAAGCTGGGCAAATAACAAAGATTGGACAATTATTGTAATGTTCAGACAGATGTTTACCAGCAATAAGAGTTTGGATGGTTTTGCCCAAACCCATATGGTCAGCAAGGATTCCACCTCTGAGAATGCCTTTTTTCTGTCGTGATAATAGCCATTTTATTCCTTCTTTTTGATGTTGAAATAGAGTCCAACCATTAGCGAGGGGCTTATCTAAATCAATCTGATTGATAAAACTAAAAAGTTTATTAGCTGTTTGTTGGGCTTCTTGCTCTGCTTCTTTTTGTTTTCTGATTTCTTCTTTTTGTCTTTCAAGTTCTTCGGCTTGTTGATAAGCAATTAATCCTTCAAGATTTGGGTCAATGTTAAAATCATGAGGGGTAAACGTTTTTACTAATGCCAAACAAGCACTATGGGAAAAATACCAATTTTTATCTTGCCCATTGAATTTTCCTCGTGGGGATATAGATTTTACCAACTTCACTAAATTAGGATCGTAGGGAAAAATAACTGCAATCTTATCCCCTGCTAATTTGAGAGATTTTTCATCCTCTTTAAAAATTAGTAATGGTTCAGGATATTGGTGAGCAATATCACTCCATGGGCTAACTGTCACTTGACCATGATATTTTTTAAGCATTGAATGAGCTTTTTGGGCAATAGGCTTGGTTAACTTATTTCCTGAGTTAATCTGCTCCGCTAACCAATGTCCATAGTCAAAATCAATCTTATTAAAGCCTTTACCATCCTCAGAAGATGCCCCATCGCAATTTCTCGCTAGAACTAGGATTGCGTTCTCAAGAGAGTTATCCCTTCTTGACTCCAACTCAGTAGTGATTAATCTTTCTACTTCTTTTTTGAAAAGAAGAATCCCCTCTGTGGGTAATCTTTTTACTTCATTTTCTAGTAATTTAAACAAGTCTGGTGTGGGAGATATTGAAGAGAGAGGCAACTGCCCTATTTGTTCCCTATTTTGGGGAGAAACGAATAATATTTTCCCTTGTTGTTCTAACTCTTTTCTAATCTTACCGACATAGGTATGGGAGACTTTCCCAAGAGTTTTGGCAATCGCCCGATCACTTTTAATAGGATTTTTTGTGAGGGTAATAGTAACAAGTTTTCTTTTTTCTTTGTTTTTCACACTATCTGTTGCTATCATTTTTCTTCTCCTATTTTGACACTTCTAAATGATGAAAAACTTCAATCTAAACGTCACGACTACCACGAAAAATCTTAGTATAGTGGCAATGGCAAAAGGAAAAAGCCGAGTTACCTCGACTCTTTTGATATTATTTAATACTGAGGTACGTTGATTTTTCTCCTAACTTGCCGTACTTAATTGCTTCCTCATCACCCTGTTTGATGGCTTCTTTGAGTGCCTTACGGTCAACTTCCACCGTCACTTTTTGGTACTGTTTGGGGTACTTGGTAGCATCCTCCTCAAAAAGATTTAAAGGTGGTACTGATGCCTGTCTGACAGTGACATTAAACTTATTGGTTCGGAGTTTTTTCAAGTTTAACTTTTCAAGGTGATGTTTAAGGTACTCTTGTAGCCATTCCACCGTTTTCTCGTCACGCTTAATAAGAGTATTGAGTCGTTTCTGCTCATTTTTGCGTACCTCTAACCAGTATTTTCTGGACTGGATAAGCGAGAGAATATCATCAATTTTGAGAAGAAATTCCTCATTGGTGGATTCGGCTTCGGAGAGAAGAGAAAGAAAATAGCTATGCAAATCAGCAGGAATATCAATACCATCTAAGTTTTCAATGGTTTCTTCCAATTCGGTTAGTTTTTCAGTCAATTCGTACAGTTTCATGGCATTTTTTAATTGTTTTACACCACATAACTGTTATTTATTTATTATCTTTTAGATTATTATTTGAGGATTGCTCCCCACTACAACTAAATTCTGATTACTTTTGTTAATTTGACGGCATCGATATTATTCTTTGTACCTCTTGATTTTCCATCCCAAATCGCTAATCCATAATCAGCCATTTTTTGCATTGCTCTATCTTTATCAATATAGCGACTCCCCTCGATCTGTTCGGAAGGAAAACCCCCATGACTATTTACCAACTGCGGTGGAGGGCGCTAAGAATTACGAATTAACCACTATTGCTTATTCCCTAATTTTGTTGTAAACGTTTACAATGGGATAATTGTTGTCAATTATTGCCATGAATCGCTACCC
>JACYMF010000070.1 GCA_015272165.1 Cyanobacterium sp. T60_A2020_053 | reverse complement strand
AAACCCTTGTTAAATAAAGGTTTAAAGTCTATTCTACATAACAAAAAGTGTCATACATTGACTTTTTTCTCTAAAAACACTCTATTTTTTCCATCCGAATCAAAAATAACTGATACAAATTAGCAATTTATGAAAAATAACTATTTGGCTAAAGTCTTTGATTTATAAGCATTTCACCTGAAACCTGACACCCGAAGCCTGACACCTCCCCTCACCACTCCACTTTTTCAGCAAAGCCTAAATAATCCTTGCCAACTTGCCATAAATTTATCTGTTAATTGATCGATATTTTGCTCGTTAATAACATTCAAATAATCTACTTTTTTCCTAAGTGCATAAGGAATGGCAAAGTAACTTTGAGAAAAACCCCATAAAAATCCTGTCAAAATAGCGATTAATTGTTGATTATGTTGAAATTGCTTACTTCTTAATAAACAAGTTTCTAAGTCATAAGTCACACTGAAAAATAAATATATTGATTGAGAAAAACTCTTTTCTTCTTCTTTTATGTCATCGGCAATTATTTTCTCTGCGTCTGTTAAAGTATGTTTTAAGTCGATAATATCTTTAATTGTTTTTAAATCTCTATCTTCTTTTAAAATTGTGATTAAATCTTCTTTCTTTTTTGAGCTAATTATCAATTTGTGTAGCAGAGATAAACAATTATCGCTAATATTTAGAGGTAAATTTAGGTAATTAAATTGTTGTCGAAAAAATCCAGCGCCCTCCACCGCATCATTATCCCGATGGTAATATAAAATAATTGGTAAAATGATTATCGCACTTTCAATGGTATCACAAACTAATTTATTATTAAAATAATTTACTGATAAATTTAGGTTGTTAAGATTGTGAAAATTAGCTAAATGATCAGTAATTTTAAAAAGTAATTGTAGAGGATAAGAAAGGGTGGAGGGCGCTGGATTATCAAAGAATAAATCACCGATAACAGCGCCCGTCAAACCCCCTTTAACTCGTAAGAAAAAAGAATTATTCATAACTAAGCAATGACGCTATTTTTGCCCTTATTTTCCAAAAGCATTTTAAGATTTTGTTGGATTGCTTGTTGTAACTTATAACAATAAATTTCCTTACTTTGACTATAATTACTAGGATTATCCAAAAAGATAATGCTATCAACTCCCTTCATGGTAAACATTTGAAATAAAACTTGACTGATATTCACTTCTTGAGCGACAATATCCAAATCGTTGAGATTTTCGTCACGAAATTGAATGGCATCCTCCACAGTGGGAAAAGCATAAACTACCTTTTTTTCCACCTCCGGTTGATTTTCCTTGCCCAAAATATTTAAAACTAAATTACTTTGTATCGTTTGTCGGAGATAATAAGACTGATGCCCTAATTGTTGCGCATATACCCGTAACACCGGGATAACACCATGTTGCATGATGGGCGCTGGCACTCCATATTTAGGCGCTTCGTTAACTAAACTGGTAAATTGTTGATCTAAATTCATGGTTACTCGATAGCTCATCTTTAAATATTTTAACTGTAAATAACCAAGAAAAGTGGCTCTCCTACGCTAGTCATAACAAATTAATAAAAAATAATTAATGTAAACTTTAATCAGTATGGCTTTGAGTATTTTAAAATGCAATTATTATAAATCAACAGTTTGAATTTTACCTAATACCAAGTTCGGATAATTAGTTATAAATAGATTACATCTTCGCAATTTACCCACCGTGTAATGAATTACACGGAACCAACAGTTTTTCGTTCAATAAATTGAACTAAGATATTGATATTACTAAATTGTAAGTGATCGCGCAGCGGCAGCCTTCGGCTGATCAAACGGACTTGATATAATAAGCTAAGACGCATTTAACTTACCGTTTATACTAACAAGGGGTTTAAACCCCTTGCTTCATAACTGAAACGCTTACCTATTGCCTGTTGCCTACCTCCACCAGTAAACTTAAATGCAAACTAGCTTACCTGACACCTTTTTTAGAGATAATTTATCATATTCAAAGTAGAAGAGCCAGAAAAGTTTATCAAAATTGCCCATCTTCTCTTATCATCAGTAAACTAAGGCAAAAAATCATTAATTTTATGGCAGAAAAAAGCGAATCATCACTACTACCCGTCAAATCGGGATTACTGAAAATTGACTCATGGGAGCATTCTAGCCAAGAAAATATTACCCTAGAAGAAAAAATAAAAATCGTTGCTGAAAAATCGACTTACCCTGTTTGGTTTTCCTTGGTGTTACCCACTTACCAAGAAAGCAAAAATATTACTGGGATTATCACCACAATCTGTTATCTTCTCGATGACATTATCCCCCATAACTATGAATTAATTGTAGTGGATGATGATAGCCCCGATCTTACTTGGCAAATTGCCCTCAATTTATCATCTCAATATCCTCAAGTGCGAGTAATGCGCCGCATAGGTGAAAAATCTCTTTCTACTGCCGTAATTAGGGGATGGCAAAGTGCGCAAGGGGAAATTTTGGGCGTTATTGATGCTGATTTACAACATCCTCCTGAAATACTAACTCAATTATTAGGGAAAATGGTGACGGGCGCTGATTTAGCGGTGGCTAGTCGTCATGTGGAAAATGGCGGAGTGAGTAATTGGAGTTTTTCGCGCCGTTTTCTTTCCCGTGGCGCCCAAACCCTCGGTTTATTAATCCTTCCTAATACCATCGGCAGAGTATCTGACCCCATGAGTGGTTATTTTGTACTAAAAAGACAAGTCATTGCCGATTATGTATTATCCCCAGTGGGTTATAAAATTTTGATTGAAGTCATCGCGCGGGGATTTATTCGTAATATCGCTGAGGTGGGTTATGTCTTCCAAGAGAGAAGCGAAGGGGAAAGTAAAGTAACTTGGCGACAATATCGAGATTATCTCCATCACTTATTGCGTTTACGAATTTCTTTGTGGCCTTTTTCTCGGTTTATTCGTTTTGGCATTGTGGGTTTTTCAGGGCTTTTTGTGGATATGAGTTTATTATATTTGCTGACGGATACGGGCGCCCTCAACCTTAGCTTAACAGTGGGTAAATTTATATCGGGAGAGTTTGCTGTTATTAATAATTTTATCTGGAATGATCGTTGGACATTTCGAGATTTATCAACGAATCAAAAAGGATGGCATAAAAAAATGAGAAGGTTTTTAAAATTTAACCTCATTTGTTTAGCAGGGTTAACTATTAATGTCCTCTTACTCAATCTTATTGTCACTTTCATTCTACCCAATCCTTATATTGCCAACCTCATGGCTATAGCTATTACTACCCTATGGAATTTCTGGATTAACTATAAACTTAACTGGCGTAACGCTGGTTGACACTCCCACCACTATAACCCGTAGGGTTTAGTGGGGGATTCTTGGTTCACCGACTCGCCGTTAGACGACAGGTTTGCACCAATCGCCCAAGAGGGCAAATCTCCCCAAGCGTATGTTCCCGTATGCCCTACGGT
>JACYMF010000069.1 GCA_015272165.1 Cyanobacterium sp. T60_A2020_053 | reverse complement strand
CTAGAGACTACCTATCAATTAATTAATTGATAGCCCCAATGCTTCACTGTTCCTCATTTACATCTACTACTGCCACAGGACCTTCGATGGAAATATTGTAATCTTGAGGGATGGCATAGGGTTCAATTTTGCCTTGAGCTTGTGCTGATAAAAGTTCATTTTCGTAGTTTAATAATACGTCTCCTTGATTTCTCGTCTAAAAAACATCGGAGGCTTCTCTGGCATCTTTGGGTAATACAGTAACTGAACTATAAACTTTATTAACGTATTCTTTGGCTTGTTCGACTGTGCCTCCTGACTGGGTAACGCTACCCCAAAGGGCGAGGAAATTCCAGCGCGCGCCACCGGAGGTTTTGGGATTGGCGGTAATTACACTAATTTCTGGATCGGCTAAGTCTTGCCATGTTTCAGCTTTTTTTCCTCCTTCTCTACTGACGAGGGCAACTACTGAGCGAGTAATAATGCCGTTTTGTCCAGCGACTTCGTTTTCCCAACCCGGTTCGATCAATCCAGACTCTTGGATGGCATAGTGATCCGACGCAAGGGCAAGGGCAACCACGTCTGCCTCCAAACCGTCAATAACGGCTCTAGTTTGAGAGCCTGAACCACCATAGCTTTGGTCAATAGTTACTTTTTGTCCTGTTTCTGCTTCCCATTTTTGAACGAATTGGGGAACGATTTTTTGATAAGCGCCTTGCGTAACGGCATAAGTCACAAGGGTTAAGGTCACTTCTTCTTGATTGGCTTGTGGCGACTGTGGTTGGTTGGTTTGAGGGGCGCTGGTGTTATTGTTCCCACAACTGGCAATTACCGCACTAACGGTTAACCCCAATACAAATTGTCCAAATAATCTTCTTTAAAATCTCATCAGTTATGTTTTGCAAAATTTGTTAGGTACTATCATAATAGATACTAAAATAAATTTCAATACATTTTAAAAATATTTCACTGTAAAAGAAAATATTGTTTTTGAGAAATGGTAAACACTACATAAATTATGGCAAGACCAAAAAGAGCGATAGCACCACTAAAGATAATAATTATTTTGTTTGCTGGTTCGTAAGTATCTTGTTCAATGGCACGGCATACCGAGAAATATTGAACTGTTGAGATTAAAACACTGATTAAACCAACACTGGCAAAAAGTAAGCCCATTTTCCAGCTAATACCAAGACGAGGAATTTCTGCAGATTGAAAGGTAGGAAGACGTAAAATAACCACCCCAAAACCCATTAATCCTAAGGCAGTTCGCATCCATGCCAAGTAAGTGCGCTCGTTTGCCAAATGATCTCTGATGCGTGAGGAGTTTAGTTGTGATGATTTTTTCTCTGATATTTTGGTCATTTTATCGATATACTATAATTCTATTAATTTATAAAATGTAATAAAAATCATTTAAAATTCAATTAGACATTGTCAATAATCTAAAATGATAGCTACAGAGTTAATATTTTTAGTCGTTATTTTTTTAATAACTAGCATTATTGGAGTGGTAACAGGGAGCAATTCTTTGATTACTGTACCAGCAATGTTAGAGTTTGATTTTGAACCAGCTAGGGCAATCGCTACTAATATGTTTGCGTTAATATTTATGAGTATTGGCGGTACAATTCCTTTCTTGAAAAGTGATGCTTTAAAACGTCCTGATTTGCCTTTGTTATCGGTTTTAACGGTGATTGGTTCGGTGGGGGGCGCTTTTCTTGTTCTCCTTATTCCAGCCGATACCATGCCTTTGCTGATTTCAATTTTTATGATTTTGGTAACGATTTTTTCTGTATTTAATAAAAATAAAGGCATAGAAAAACCAGAAAAACCTAATCCCAAGGCTTTAAAAATTGGCTATGCTTTGACTTTCCTTTTGGGAATTTATGGTGGTTTTTTTAGTGGTGGTTATGTGACGACTTTAACGGCTTGTTTTATCGGTTTTTTGAATATGACTTTTGTGGAGGCGGTAGCGATTACTAAGGTTTTAAATATTTTTTCGTCTCTCATTGCTACTCTAATTTTTATGACTCAAGGTTTGGTGGATTATCAGTTGGGGATAATTTTGGGGGTGACGATGTTTTTTGGGGCGATGGTGGGCGCTAAAATTGCGATGAAAATGAGTAATTTATGGTTAAGAAGAATTTTTTTAGTTGTAGTAATTTTCTTGGCGGTGCGCAATTTATTACAATGGATTAATTAGTGGGATTCGTTCAATCCAAAAGTTAAGTTTGAAATACCTGAAACGTGGGCTTGGAAAGAGCCTCCAGAGAGGGGGGGCTCATCTCTTGATAACTTTTTCAATGTCCCGAAGATAATTATTCTCTAGGTTGGGAGATTCAAAGTCAAAGTATATAAATTTTTTCCAAGTTTCATCCTATCAACAATCTAGTCTAACAGCATCTCTCAATTTATTGCTATAAAAGGCGCTATATTGCCAGATAGGTGCGTCTTAGCTTATTCCAGATTGTTGAGTTTTTATTTTCATACTTCGATTCAGCAACTGGCTGGATTATACTAATCATTGTATGAATTATTTTCTGAGTGAATAAATTTATTCTTTTAATATTGATTGTTTCGGAAAGTGACAAAACAGGGATATATTGAAAGGACACAAACTTAATCACCATTATGCTGTGGTGCTTCTTGTGTTTAAAATTTTTCTCAATGACTATTAAAAAGTTGAACCATTCCAATCCCACATCGAACCTTTAGCATCAGCAAATTCAATATAAATGCGGTTTTTAGCAATGCCTAATTTTTGATTAATTTCCGTACAAAAATCATCACTCATCGCCTTAGTTTGATTAGGATTCATATTACCCACGCTTTTAACTTCTACATAACAAGTGGGGTCCAAACTACCTCCAAAAGTCATGGGAATATCAGCTTCAAAAGCTGTCATGACAAAAGATTCTGGTTTACCTAAATGTTTAGCTAATTTAGCAGATAACAATTTCAATAATTGATTAACATTTTCATTGTCAGGAGTTTTCAGAGAAGATTGGATTTTGATTAAAGGCATAATTAAACTGTTTTTTAGCTTAGTTTTATAAGTAAAATATTTTATTTTGACACTCTCCGCCAATATTGACTAAATTTTTCTCAAATCAATTAATCAATCTTTTCTTAATTAATAATATAAAGTATTAAAACATTTTACTTCGCTCATTACATATACTTAGAAACATCTTCTTCGCACTTATCAGCAAGGAAGCAAAGGGACCGAAATCTTAAACCAACTAATTGTTCATATAAAGGATTTAACTTACACATGGGGGGAATATGAACAATTTTTTTGCCAAATAGTTTAATATCTCTCTCAAAAGGACATTGAGGGGGGATCATTTTACAGAGGAAGCGCGCTACCCTAGGATCGTCTATGTCCATACCATCTAACCATTTTTTCATGGGTTGTAATACATTAATATTACTTTCATCTGATGGTGATGTAGGTTGTTGAGAATTCCAAAGAGTAGATTCTAGGGATTTTAAGGCTTCTATATCTAAACCCAAAGCCTTTTGAAATTGATGGACAGTATCGGCTTCTGCTTGAGAATAAACACCGTTAGCAATAGCCATCATCACTGCTGTACGCAAAAAATTTTCTTTTACTTTGAGATCATTTCCCAATGCTTCGGCTAGTTGATGGGCGCTGATGGGTTCTAATTCGCCCAATTCAGTGTGAGGCATTAATTCGTCTTGGGTTAAACTGGCGATTAATTCCTGTTCTTCGGGATCAAAATGACCATCCGCATAAGCAACGGTGAGTAATCCTCTTAACCAAGCAATAATGACACTATCTTCCAAACGTAATGGAGTGATGTCAGCATTAATTATTTTCATCGGGATACCACCAAATAGACTTTTTTCTATTCTATACTTGACTTTTGTTAGTGAGCAAAAAAATCTATATTTTTATAAGTTATCATACAAAATTAGTTATATATAGGCAAGGGGTTCAAACCCCTTGTTGTTATGGCTTTGAAAAAAATAAAAGTCACAATTAATTTTGCTTACTTACTTAATTTACCCACCGTGTAATGAATTACACGGCTAATAGTATTCCGTTCAATAAATTGAACTAAGATGTTGATCTTACTAATTTGTAAGTGATCGCGCAGCGGCAGCCTTCGGCTGATCAAGCGGACTTGATATAAAACCTCGTAATTGTCAATTATCAATTGTCAATTTGTCCTTACCAATCCACTTTTTCAGCACTATCTAATTAGCTTGGTTGTAGGAGATTTTCAGCGCCCTTCACCACTTCAGCAGAGATAATTTGATCATCAGGAGTCAATTGTTCTAAAACATCAGCGCCCTCCGTCACATAACCAAATACGGCGAAACGTCCATCCATGAGGTTGTAACCGGGAGGAGTCACTTCCGTATCAAACTTAAAGAAGAAAAACTGGGATGAACCACCATTAGGATCAGTGCTAGGACGAGCTAAAGCCACCGCGCCGAAAGCATTAAAGGGTAATACTGGTTGTGCCAGATATAATCCCACATCTTCCGTAGTAAAGCCATAAATTGGCTCAGATTCACCTCTCACGAGAATTTCTAAAGGGATGGCGCGATATTTTTCCGTTTCAGGATCAATAAAACCCAATTCTGGACCTTCTGGATCACCTGTTTGAATTACATAGTAATCTTCAGCACGAATAAAAGGTAAACCATCATAGAATTTTTTTTGTACCAAATCGACAAAATTTCCGCCTGTAACAGGGGCGCTATAACCATCTACGACAATGATTAAATCTCCCTTGGTGGTAGTTACTTTAACATTAGCTCGCCCCAATAGTTGAGGTAAATTAGCGTATTCTTCAGGTACAGAGTAAGGAAAACCCGTTACCATTGCTTCTTCTAACTCGGTAATATTATCAAGAATTTCTTCTCTAACTTGATAAATTGCGTCTCTTTTTTGTCCTGCTACTAATTCTTGTAAACTTTCCACATCATTGGTAATGGCATTAACCAATTCTTGGGCGCGGGGTTGAAAATCCTCTGGCACGTTGTCAGCAAGATCATTTTTATGCAACTGCAACACATAGGCAGCGTTTCTGACTTCTTTTTCTACTCTTTTCCAGCGTTTAGAGCGTAAATCCCGTTCGATTTTTTCGATATTGGTTTGTACTTCTCTTAATTTATCATTATCGATAGGTAAAGCGTAACGCAAAATCGCTTCAGGATCAGTGATAGCATCCCCTTGAGCGAGAATACTTTGTCTGGGGGCATCAGCAAAAGCAAGATTATTAAAATTATTAGGGGTGAATATTATTGCCGTTGTTACCACTAGCATGGTTGCTAAGGTAACTTTAATCAGCCGTTGCCAAATCTTCATGATTAATTATTGTATTGAAATTTTCTATAAATCTTCTCTTGTCATTATTCCATAAAAGGGCAAAGGGCAAAGGAAGGAATGTAGAATGTAGAAGTAATTATTTTCTAAATTCTAAATTCTAAATTTTCTCCCCATCTCCCCTTCCACCCTTTCCCCGAAAAACCTAACTATTGGTAGGAATTAAATCAAGATAAGCATCAAAATCTTTGAGTGCTTCAATATACTGACTTTGCGCTAGATTACTATTACGATCTTTAGCCGCCGCATCAATTCTTTCTAAATGAGTGAATAACTCTCTGGCGAGGTTTTGAGCAGGTTTTTGATCTTTTTGCAGTAAACGGCTAGAAGCATTGGTCATAGCTTGACGTAGTTCTCCTAACGGTCCATGAATAAAGGTTCTGGTATCTACCCAATTTTCACTTTTAATATACTCCTCAAGGATAGACATTTGTTCTCTGGCAACGGCGACGGGCGCTCGATATAACTGCAACTGCTCAATTTTAGCAGGAGTATAAACAGTAGGAATTTTCGCTTTACTAGGGCTACTACAACTCACTAATAAAGTGGTAACTAGCACCAATAACATGGAAAGAATAGGTTTTAATCTTTTCATTGTTTTAATATTTTCTCTAAAAAGTTTTATCCCTATCATTTTCTCAGAATTATTCACATTAGCAAAATTTTTTCTTGTGATTGGATATTACTATCTAAACTAAAATACATTTAACTTGCATATTTAATCCGTTAAGCCATGAGTTAAAGCAAAACGAACCAACTCAGTACGACTATTCGTAGCAGTTTTCGTAAATAAACGGCTGACATACTTTTCCACATTTCTCACACTGGTTTGTAGAGTCTTTGCGATTTCCTTATTCATCAAACCTTGTGCCACTAGATCTAACACACTTTGTTCCCTAGGGGTCAAATCTATCTCAAAGGGTGAAGCTGAAACATTTAGACGAGAAGTATTATCCAACTTATCTTTTATATCTTTGACATCTCTTACTAACTCATCCAACTGTAGATTCCCAGGGTTAGATTCTTCCCTGAGACGATTTTTTGCCAATAAATTTTTAACAATGGCTTCTAATTCTTCAGGATCAAAAGGCTTGGATAAATAGGCATCACATCCGGCAGTATAACCTTCAATACGATCTCCTGTCATTCCCTTAGCAGTCAAGAAAACCACAGGAATATTTTGCAAACGACTATCTTCCCTGAGTTGAGCGAGAAACTGTAAGCCATTGACTTCTGGCATCATAATATCTGAAATAATTAAATCAGGTATGTCTTCGGTAATATTTGCCCACGCTTCTTTTGCATTACTCGCCGTTTTCACCTCCCAGCCTTCGTTATCTTCTAAGTAAGCCTGTACTGATTCTCTGATGCCTGGTTCGTCATCTACTAATAAGATTTTCTCTAAATCTGCCATAGCCGTTATTAAAATTGATCTTTATTCTCAATATTAACTCAGTTATCAAACAAATTTTTTAATATAGTTGTTGCGAAATAACAGAATATGGTTTTAATTTTGAATATTAACTGATGTTAGGCACAATAAACCTTAAAACACTAATTTTTCGTTCGCACTCAACCTTTGAAACTATTAATATCTCATTTGACTGCGTAAAATCAGTTATTCGGCTTATCCATTGTCCAGCGCCCTCCGCCATATTACAATCGTCTTTCAATAGCATTACCCCAAGTCTTTGTCATGTCGGTAATAGATACATGAATTAAATTTTGCTCTTGATAATTAATCTCTAGGTTATCACCTGTAACAGTGCCGACTTTTTGCCATTTATCCCCTAATTGAGATTGTAACAATGACTCGAAATCTGTTTGTTTATCAGGAGAAACAGAAACAATAATTAAACTGGCGCACTCCCCATATAATAAAGCATCCAAGCGCCCTTCACCATGAGGCAGAGAAACAGTAGCGCCCTTCACCCCACTGATACAACATTCAGCTAAGGCCACAGATAAACCACCTTCCGCACAATCATGGGCGCTATGGATTAAACCATCGGTAATACCTTGACGACAAACACTTTGTACCGCTTTTTCCAAAGCATAATCAAGACTAGGAGGCTTTCCAGCGATGGTGTCGTGAATAGTAGCGAGATATTCCGAAGCGCCCAAAGTAGGCTTAAAAGCACCCAAAAGATAAATTAAATCCCCTTCATTTTGCCAACCCTGCCCAACAATTTTAGTAAGATCAGGAATTAAACCCACCATGCCGATGACAGGAGTCGGATAAATGGGTTGAGGATTACCTTCACTATCCACCGTTTCATTATATAAAGACACATTACCACCAGTAACAGGGGTGTTAAACTCACGACAGGCTTCGGAAATTCCCGCACAAGCATGATGTAACTGCCAGTAACCGATAGGCTTCTCAGGGCTACCAAAATTAAGATTATCCGTCACTGCAATGGGGAGGGCACCCACACAACTTAAATTACGAGCTGCCTCTGCCACCGCTAAAGATGCCCCTAAATGAGGCTCTAAATACACATAACGGGGGTTACAATCCGTAGTTGCGCCAATACCAGTGGTTGCCAATTCTGGTTTACCATTCACAGGGCGCACTCTGATTACCGAGGCATCAGCGCCCCCCGGCAACATTACTGTATTATTTTGGACTTGATGATCATATTGCCGATAAATCCACCGTTTAGAAGCAATATTAGGCTGATCTAATAGGGTTAAAAGAATTTCACCCCATTTTTGACCTTTAACGCCGTCCGCTTCACAGGGGGGCAATAAGTCCTCATTCCAGCCCCACGCTGTTTGAGCGTAGGAGGGCGCTTCTGTTAATAATTCATGGTGATAAACGGGGGTGTTTTCCGCTAAAGCAGTGCAAGGCACTTCCGCCGCCACCTTACCTTGATGGAAAATGCGCACAATTTGTTCTTCTATTACCTTACCAGCTACCACGGCATGAAGCCCCCAGCGCTCGAAAATATTGATTAATTCTTGTTCGCGCCCTTTTTGAGCTACAAATAACATTCTCTCTTGAGATTCCGAGAGGAGATATTCATAGGGAATCATGCCAGTTTCCCGTGCTGGAATTTTATCTAAATCTAACTCAATACCCAAATTACCTTTGGCTGCCATTTCCGAAGTAGAACAAGTGATCCCAGCTGCCCCCATATCCTGCGCGGCTACGACTGCCCCAGTCTTAAAGGCTTCTAAACAGGCTTCAATGAGGGATTTTTCCAGAAAAGGATCGCCTACTTGCACCGCCGGGCGATCATCCATAGATTGATCTGTTAACTCTGCGCTGGCAAAACTAGCGCCCCCCATACCATCCCTTCCAGTAGTCGAACCGACATAAAGAACAGGATTACCAACTCCCGAAGCTCCGGCTTTAACGATGTCATCAGTTTCCATCAAACCGATAGCCATGGCGTTAACTAGGGGATTGCCTTTGTAAGCAGGGTTAAAATATACTTCACCCCCTACGGTTGGTACGCCCACGCAATTCCCGTAATGACTTATACCCTCCACCACTCCTTTAAAAATGCGTTTGGTGTGAGGATTATCTAAATTACCAAATCTGAGAGAATTGAGGATAGCGATGGGGCGCGCGCCCATGGTAAAAATATCTCTGAGGATACCGCCTACTCCTGTGGCTGCGCCTTGAAACGGTTCGATGGCACTGGGATGGTTATGGGATTCAATTTTAAAAGCCACCCTTAAACCGTTGCCAAAGTCCACGACTCCAGCGTTTTCCCCCGGTCCTACTAAAATTCTTTCGCCTGTGGTAGGAAATTGCGATAATAGAGGTTTCGAGTTTTTATAACAACAATGTTCAGACCACATCACCCCAAACATCCCTAATTCAGCACGGTTGGGATGTCTGCCAAGGCGTTGGACAATTTCTTCATATTCTGCTGGTTTGATGCCTTCTGAGGCGATTTCGGCTGGGGTGAAGGGCGCTGACATATACTCGTCTTGGTAATTTTAACCTTAGTATTATATCTTAAAAGGGCAAGAGGCAAAGGTAAATAGGTGGTGCTGAAAAAGTGGAGTAGTGAGGGCAAATTGACAATGGACAATGGATAATTGACAATTATCAGTAATCTGTAGGTTGGGTTGAGGTTACGAAACCCAACAAAAAGTAAGCTATTAGAACTCTCCAGAAATACAGGCAAGGTGCCTGTTTCACCGCGCAAAATCCTAATTGTTGGAGAAGTCTATTTTATTTGTAATTGATTAATTTTTCTTGCTTGAGAAATTTAACTTCCGCTTCCAGAGACTCAATACGATCAATTAAACTACGGATTACCGTCGCTTCCGAATCAGGTAAGTTACCATGTTCAAGGGGATTAACCTTAACTCCAGAACGATAAACAATGCGCCCCGGAATACCAACCACAGTACATTCTGAGGGAACATCTTTTAATACTACCGAACCTGCACCGATACGCACATCATTACCGATTAATAGATTACCCAATACTTTTGCCCCAGCGCCCACCACCACATTTTCACCGAGGGTAGGGTGACGTTTTCCAGTCTCCTTGCCCGTGCCACCTAAGGTTACACCCTGATAAATTAGGCAATAATTTCCAATAATAGCAGTTTCACCAATGACTACCCCCATACCATGATCGATAAATACCCCTTCCCCAATGGTAGCGCCCGGATGAATTTCGATGCCTGTAAAGAAGCGCCCGAAATGAGATAATAAACGGGGTAGAAGTGGTATGCCGAGATGATGAAGCCAATGGGAAAAACGATGTAACACCAGCGCCTGTAACCCCGGATAACAGAATACTACCTCTAACCAATTACGGGCGGCAGGGTCACGGTCAAAAATAATCTTAAAATCGGAAATTATAGAAGATAACACAGTAATTTAATTTGGTAAGAATTTTTACTATTTTTATTATCTCTCATCGTTACCACATCTGCTTTAAGTATTATCCGAATAACTATGAATTATGAATTATGAATTATCAATTATGAATTATAATCCCCCCCCCGCTTCCCTTTCTCCTTTTCCAAAAGTTAGATTATGTTATATTTACCTTTGCCCTTTGCCCTTTGCCCTTTTTTTTCACATCTACTTATTTACATTAAATATACTGGTCTCCGATAATGAAGGGTTTGGGAGATCATCCGAAAAATTGGTAATGAGTAGTAATGGTAAAATTAGAGTTATTAAAGCGATTGCACCGCCGAATAAATTAGTCGTTATATTGTGCGTGGAATTGTTTACCGTATTCCTCGACCTGCCACCAGCTTCCATAAATTTGTAAGAAAATATTAAAGAATAATTAAGTAAATTGTTTGTGATTATGTCTTAATCATACACAAAGTCAATCATAACAGCTATTCTTTTTGATGACTGTAGTTAAGATAACTTTTGAGAATTGACAATGGATAATAGATAATTGACAATGGATAATTGACGTCAACCAAATTCGGGCTAAAAGCACGAGACAAGGTGCAAGAATGTTATTTTTTGGAGATGTCTAGTAAACTTAGATACAAACTAGCTTTTGAAAATTGTGAGTGAAAACCAAAATAGTACCCAAACTCGTAAGGACGACCATATCCGTATTTGTCTCGATGAAAAGGTACAATGTCAGCAAATAACTAACGGTTTGGAAAATTATAGTTTCACTCATAGCGCCCTCCCCGAATTAGATTACGCAGAAATCAGTTTAAGCACCAGCTTTTTAGGTCAAAAAATCAGCGCCCCTATCCTTATCTCCTCCATGACGGGAGGTACAGAAAAAGCACAATTAATTAATCAACGCCTTGCTATGACGGCGCAAAAATACGGTTTAGCCATGGGAGTTGGTTCGGGTAGGGTGATGATCGAAAAGCCCGAAATCGTTGCTACCTTTGACGTGCGCTCTATTGCCCCCGATATTTTATTATGGGCAAATATGGGCGCTGTACAGTTAAATTATGGTTATACTGCCCAAGAATGTCAAAAATTAGTAGATTATTTGGGCGCTGATGGTTTGATCTTACATCTTAACCCTTTACAGGAGTGTATTCAAACGCAGGGAGATACCAATTTTAAGGATTTATTGAGCAAAATTGGCGCAGTGTGTGAGGGTTTGTCTGTGCCAGTAGTAATCAAGGAAGTTGGTAATGGTATTAGCGCCCTTCTCGCTATGCAATTAATTAAGGTGGGGGTTAGTGCCATTGATGTGGCGGGCGCTGGTGGCACTTCTTGGGCCATGGTGGAAAGTGAAAGGGCAGATAATCAGTTACAACGGGAATTAGGCAAAACCTTTGCTAATTGGGGTATCCCTACGGCGCAATGTGTGGCGGAGATTGCTTCTCTCTATCCCGATATTCCTCTCATCGCTTCCGGAGGCATTCGCAACGGCTTGGAAGTGGCAAAATTAGGGGCGCTGGGTGCTGATTTGGTGGGTTTGGCTTATCCTTTTTTACGAGATGCTTTGGCGGGGGGGAGGGCGCTGGATGATTTAGTAGAGTTACTAACTGCAGAAATTAAAACCGTGCTTTTTTGCACTGGTTGTCAATCTTTTTCCGAATTACACACTAAAAATGTTTTAGTTAAGCTCTAGGGCAATACTTTCAATATTTTTTCATAATAACTTATTGCTACAAACGATTTAAAACTGTCATAAGTAAGTAGGGTTTGCTGAATAACTCGGAAGTATTGATTAATAAAGGTTAAGACATACACAAGCATCAAAAAATACGCAAAATTACGCTTTTTTTGAATATAAATACAATTAAAATACAAAATTACATATACTACATGAGGATAATAAAACCTCATAATTGTCAATTATCAATTTGCTCTCACGACTCCACTTTTTCAGCAATACCTAAATAGGTAGGCAAAATTAATTGTATGTTTATATTGAGAAAGGCAGAAGGCAACAGAGCATTAAACAGATTTTATTAATTTCAACATATACAATCTATTTCGCAACAACTCCAATATCTTAGTTCAATTTATTGAACGTTATTCTGTTAGCCGTGTAATTCATTACACGGTGGGGAAATTAGGAAAATACAATTTTTTTGATAACTGATTATTGAGACTTAAAATATTATTGCCGACCTTTCCAGACGATTTCAGATCGAACTGAAATTACATTAAGATAAGATAAAGCAATAAAACTTTAAAATTATTTATGTTTATTAATATTTCCTCATCAACCAAAATCAAGAAATTTATCGAAGATAAATTACTCTTTGGCAATGAATTAACTCCCGAATTGGGCGCAATTTTAACCGTATATTTTGTACAAGGAATCCTTGGTTTAGCTAGGTTAGCCGTCAGTTTTTTCCTCAAAGATGAGTTGATGTTATCCCCAGCGCAAGTCTCCGCTTTAATGGGCGTGGCGGCTATTCCTTGGATAACTAAACCCCTCATTGGTTTTCTCAGTGACAGTAAACCTCTATTTGCCTATCGTCGTCGCAGTTATTTAGTGCTGTCGGGGGTGTTGGGGGCGCTGGCTTGGGTTGCTCTCGCTACCATTGTTAACAGCGTCTGGGGGGTTACTATTGCCATTTTAATAACTTCCCTTTCCGTGGCGATGAGTGATGTTATCGTTGATTCTGTGGTGGTGGAGAGGGCGAGAAATGAATCTTTAGAAAAGTCAGGCTCTTTACAATCTGTTACTTGGGGTTGCTCTGCGGTGGGAGGGCTTATCACCGCTTATTTTAGCGGTTTATTGCTGGAATTTTTCAGCGCCCGTCAAATATTCTTAATAACGGCTTGTTTTCCTTTGTTAGTGATAGCGGTAGCATGGTTCATTATTGATCAACCAGTGACAGAAAATGACCAAAAAACGCCCATTCTGGCTCAAACTAAGCAATTATGGCAAACTTTGACCAAAAAATCTATTCTAGCGCCCGTCATCTTTGTTGCTTTATGGCAGAGTACCCCCAGCGCCGATTCTGCTTTTTTCTTTTTTACCACCAATGAATTAGGTTTCAACGCCGAATTTTTAGGGCGTGTGCGTTTAATTACTAGCCTTGCTTCGTTAATCGGCATTTTCTGTTATCAAAAATGGTTAAAACAAATCTCTTTCCGTGTCATGTTGGGGTGGTGCGTAGTAATATCTTCCCTGTTAGGCTTGACTAGCTTAATCCTCGTTAACCATTGGAATCGTAGTTTAGGCATTAGCGATCATTGGTTTAGTCTTGGTGATAGTCTAGTGTTAACGGTGATGGGTCAAATTGCTTTTATGCCTGTTTTAGTTTTATCCGCTAGATTATGCCCAGAAGGTATCGAAGCCAGTTTTTTCGCTCTTTTAATGTCTATTTGGAATCTAGGCGGATTACTTTCTCACGAGGGAGGGGCGCTGTTAACTTCTTGGTTAGGAGTGACAGAAACAGATTTTACTAACCTGTGGTTATTGTTACTAATTACTAATTTATCTAGTCTTTTACCCTTATTTTTGATTAAATTATTACCAAATACTGACCCTCAAGAGGAATCAAAAACCTATAATTTCCCAGTATCAGAAGTATATGAACATCACAGCCCCGGCGGTAATGCCGTTAATGATATGATGCCTGATGTGGTAATAGATTTTATCAAAACCACTTCATCAAAAAAATAATTGTGATAGAGTGTCTCGCAAAGACGCAAAGGCGCCAAGTTTTATTGTAATTTATTCTCTGAATTTAATATAACAAGGGGCTTAAGCCCCTTGCTTGTAATTTTGTAACACTAATTTTGCAATGAATCATTAATTATTCATTGTCAATTATCCATTGTTAATTATTTTACTTGCAGATAATGACCTAATGTCCTTATCATAATGAGAGCGTATCTATAGTAAAAGCAAACAAGTATTAATTTCTATGAAAATTACACAGGAAAAACTTCCTGCTAGTCAAATCGGTTTAGAAATCGAAATTCCAGCAGACACAGCTAAAACCACTTATGAGAAAGTAGTTAGTCAAATTGCCAAAAATACCAATATACCCGGATTTAGACCGGGTAAAGCACCTCGACCCATTTTATTGCAAAGGTTAGGACATGATAGAATTAAAGCTGCCGTATTAGAAGAATTAATCCAAGATAGCTTAAAAACTGCCCTCGAACAAGAATCCATCAACTCTTTAGGTAATTATCGTTTAATTTCTGAATTTGAGGAACTAATTAAAAATTATCAACCTAATGGTGGTTTTACTTTCAAAGCAGCCGTTGATGTGCCTCCAGAAGTAGAATTAGGACAATATCAAGGTTTTGAGCTACAAGCGGAAGAAATCGTCTATGATTCTAAGCAAGTGGATGATGTCATCGAAGAGCAACGTCAACGTCGTGCCACTTTAGTACCGGTTGAAGGGCGCCCGTCACAACAAGGAGATATTGCTATTGTTGATTTTGAAGGACGTAAACCAGCAGAAAATGAAGGAGAAGAGGGAGAATTAATCGAAGGCACAAGCGCTCAAGAATTTGAAGTAGCATTAGATGAGGGTAAATTTATCCCCGGTTTTATAGAAGGTATCGTCGGCATGAATATTGGTGATGAGAAAAAACTAGACCTTACCTTCCCTGAAGATTATCCTCAAAAAGATTTAGCTGGTCAACCTGTGGTTTTTTCTGTTACTCTTCAAGACTTGAAAGAAAAAGAGTTACCAGAATTAGATGATGATTTTGCTAAAGAAGTTAGCGAATTTGAAACTATGGCAGAATTACGGGAATCTTTAGAAAAGCAGTACCGAGAAAAAGCGGAGAATGATACTAAAGTTAATATTCATGGTGCTATTGTTGAGGAATTATTAAAACATACCACTATTGACTTACCTGAAACCATGCTAGAGGAAGAAGTCCAAAACCTCTTAATGCAAACTGCCAGAGAAATTGAACGCATGGGAGTTGATCCTAATAAATTTTTTAGCAGAGATATGGTAGGTAAAATGAGAGAAACCGCTAAACCTGAAGCGAGTAAGAACCTACATACTAACTTAATCATTGCTGAAATTGCCCAGCGTGAATCCATTACTTTAAGTGATGAAGAAATTAACGCCAAAAAAGAAGAAGTTACTAAGGATATGGATTCAACTCAAATTGATCCTGTTAAATTAGATAAATTTGTGCGCAATGATTTATTGATGGAAAAAACATTGACTTGGTTACAGGAAAAAAATCAAGTAAATTTAGTGCCAGAAGGTTCTTTAAATCCTCCTGAATCCGAAGATGAGGAAGAAGTTTTAGAAGATTCTATGACTTCAGAAGAAAACCAAGAAGGTTAATTTCAATCTTTGTAAGGGTTGAATAGTATTCAACCCCTACGCGCCAATGAAAATGATTCATAAAAAAGAGAATTAAGCTGTTTTTTCTATCAATAACCCTTGTAAATATTTATGTAAAATTTCCCCTGTTAAACTAGCAGTTGATTTACCTAATTGAGTGGCTAAATCAGACAATTTTTCCTCATCTTCCCTTGATAAAATTACATTGATTGAGCTTTCTTTTTCTAAAAATTTTTCAGCATAACTTTGATAAATATTTTTAGCGTTCTCAAGGCTTTTTATGCTTTGCCATTCTTCATTTTCCACACTCATTAAAAGCTCTTTCTCTTCTTGATTTAAGTTACTCATTAACCTTACCTCTTAAATATTTCTTAGTCATTTTGCGACTTGGGATAATTGTTTTTAAAAATATCTCCTTATCACTCTCAACAAAAGGAACTAAATACACATATTTTTTAAATTTTATAATAAAAATATTTTGCTGACAATACTTTTCTTGATGATAGTGTTCAATTATATCTAATAAATCTCCTTCTTTAATGGCTCTAATAACTTCAGCAAAACTGATATTTCTGCTTTTTATTAACAAATTATTTTTGTCTTCATTCCAATTAAATTTTTTCACCTGATAGCTGTCATACTCTTAATTTTCTTAACTACAGCAATCATAAACCATTTGTTAGGAATCAATTATGAAAAAACATCGAAAGAATTATCAAGAAAAAATGCAACAACTCCAATGGTTAATGTAGCTTTTGAGGGTTGAATAGGATTCAACCCACAATGTCAAATCTTAATCCACAATCGATTAAAATATAATCAAGTTACTTTTTAGGCTTACCCTTACCACTCAATAACACTGCACCGAATCCAATTAAACCTAACATTAAACTAGGTTCTGGGGTTGTGACGGAGGGCGCAATATTCCAACTACTCGCAACAATAGTATTCTCTTCGTTATTAATAGCCACTGAGTTAGCAAAACTTTCGGTGAAATAAATACTATTGCCACCATTTAAAACCCACTGGCTGGGCGTTTGGCTTGAGTTAGTAGAGATAACATCGTCACTAGCATTGAAATTTCCCCAATTAGGAACGGAAGTTAGCACCCCTGAACTATCGGTCGCAAAGTTTCCACCTCCGGAGTCGATAGTATTATCGAATGTAGTAACATGGGCGCCATTGCCAAAATTAAAGGTAATACTGAGAACCTCACTAACTTGCCAAGTTTGACTTTCAACACTACTACCACCATTATCAAGGGCAACCGTGGCGAGGAATGTATCCCCGACACCAAAACCACCATCAACTCCATCATTTTGGAAAACTGTAGAATTAAAGGTAGCATTAAAAACAGCGCCCTCCGCCACACCCATCATCCCCAAAACACTACCCAAAGTTAAAAGAGTAGTAAAAACCCCGAAACCCTTATATTTGTAGGAGGTAGCATTCGCTAAATTTTTCATCAATTCAATTTCCATTTTTTGAATTAAATATTTTCTTATTTTAGACGATTAAAAACTAATGAGATCAAGAAATTTGGGGGGATCAGGTAAAATTTAATTAAAATGATTGACGATTGATCTATGATATAGAGAGACAATGTTGGTAATATAGATAGCACTGAAGATATGACAAACCAGCCCGACCGAATTATTATATTTGATACCACCTTGAGAGATGGAGAACAATCTCCGGGTGCTAGTTTAAATGCAGAAGAAAAATTAAATATTGCTCGTGCTTTAGCTAAATTAGGGGTGGATGTCATTGAAGCTGGTTTCCCCCATGCCAGTGTAGGAGATTTTGAAGCAGTTAACAAAATTGCCCAGTTAGTGGGTACGGAAAATGGACCGATTATTTGTGGTCTAGCGCGCGCCACCAAGGCAGATATTAAAAGTGCTGGAGAGGCATTACAACCAGCTTTTAAACGCCGTATTCATACGTTTCTCGCCACTTCTGATATTCATTTACAGTATAAGTTAAAGAAAACCCGTGAAGAAGTATTGGCAATCGTGCCAGAAATGGTAGCCTATGCTAAAACCTTTACCGATGATGTGGAATTTTCCCCCGAAGATGCCGGTAGAAGTGATCCAGAATTTTTGTATCAAGTGCTAGAAGTGGCAATACGGGCGGGCGCTACTACGGTGAATATTCCTGATACCGTTGGTTATACCACCCCTAGCGAATACGGCGCCCTCATCAAAGGTATTAAAGAAAATGTGCCGAATATTGACCAAGCCATTATTTCCGTTCATGGTCATAATGATTTAGGGTTGGCTGTTGCCAACTTCCTCGAAGCAGTGAAAAACGGCGCGCGCCAGTTAGAATGTACTATTAATGGTATCGGTGAAAGGGCTGGAAATGCTGCCTTAGAAGAATTAGTTATGGCACTTCATGTGCGCCGTCAATACTATAATCCGTTTTTGGGCAGAGAGGTGGAATCAACAGCGCCCCTCACCAATATTGACACCAAACAAATTTATAAAACATCCCGTTTGGTTTCCAATCTCACGGGGATGATGGTACAACCTAATAAAGCGGTGGTGGGCGCTAATGCTTTTTCTCACGAGTCTGGCATTCATCAAGATGGAGTCTTGAAAAATCGTCTCACCTATGAAATCATGGACGCTGAATCCATCGGTTTAACTACCAATCAAATTGTTTTGGGTAAACTGTCGGGGCGTAATGCTTTCCGTAGTCGTCTGCAAGAATTGGGTTTTGATTTATCAGAAAATGACCTTAATAAAGCCTTTTTGCGCTTTAAAGAAGTTGCGGACAAAAAACGAGAAATCACCGATTGGGATTTGGAAGCCATCGTTAACGATGAAATTCAACAACCGCCCGAACTTTTCCGCCTTGAGTTAGTACAAGTGTCCTGTGGTGATCATTCAGCGCCCACCGCCACAGTGACATTACGCACCCCTGACGGCAAGGAATTAAGTGATGCTTCCATCGGTACAGGTCCAGTAGATGCGGTGTATAAAGCCATTAATCGAGTGGTAAATATTCCCAATGAGTTAACAGAATATTCCGTTAAATCCGTTACGGCTGGAATTGATGCCATGGGAGAAGTTACTATTCGTTTAAAGCACGAAGGGCGCACCTATTCTGGTTATGCTGCCAATACTGATGTGATTGTGGCTTCGGCGCGCGCCTACATCAGCGCCCTTAACCGTTTATACGCCACTTTGCAAAGTAAAAAGGAAACGGCAGTAATTTAAAGTAGGTATCAAAAGGTTTCAAGGTTAATAGGTTTCAGGTTGCAGGTTGCAGGTTTCAGGTGTAATTTTCAAACCATTATATAATTCTATCAAAGAATTGAACATAAAAAATCAATTAAGATATGTTTTTTCTCAATTCTTTAACCTAATACCTAATACCTGACACCTCCCCTCAACGACAGCACTTTTTCACCAACACCTAATTAAAAGTTATAATATAAGTGGCGGAAGCGTTAGTTTCCGTTCACTCCTCACACCATAACCCGCTCTTACAGCGTAGGGGCGGATTACTTTTTTAGATTTTAGATTTTAGATTACTTCATTAATGATATGGCAATGGATTATTTACCCTCATTGAGGGAAGATTATATCAAAGGTGGTTTATTAGAAAAAGATGTATTAACTGATCCTTTTCAGCAGTTTCATCGCTGGTTTGAGGATGCCGTCAGCGCCCGTCAAATTGAGCCTAACGCCATGACTTTAGCAACGGTGGATGGCGACGGGCAACCCCACGCGCGCATCGTCTTATTAAAAAATTTAGATGCCCGTGGCTTTGTATTTTTTACTAATTATCAGAGTGATAAAGCTCAAAATTTAGCAGTAAATCCCAGAGGGGCGCTGGTGTTTTGGTGGTCAAGTTTAGAGCGACAGGTGCGCCTAGAAGGACAAATCGAAAAAATTTCGCCCCAAGAATCCGATGATTATTTCTATAGTCGCCCTCTCGGTTCACAATTAGGCGCTTGGGCTTCTCCTCAAAGTCAAATTATCGATAGTCGTCAGGTTTTAGATGAAGGGTTGAGGGCGCTGGAAGAAAAGTATCAAGATCAAAAAGTGCCACGCCCTGAGCATTGGGGCGGTTTTAGGCTCATTCCAGCCCGTTTTGAGTTTTGGCAAGGGCGCTCTAATCGACTTCATGATCGTCTGTGTTATACTCCTGACAATCAAGGTTGGCAAATTCAACGTCTTGCACCTTAATCAATCAATGGTTGCAATTTTCGTGAGGATTATTAACCACTGGGTTTATCCAAAGCAAGAATGGCTCCTGTTATCGCAAAATTAGCAACAAAAATGAATGATAAAATACCGATAACTTTATGTATATCATAATTTAATAAGCGCCACTTCGAGCCAAAACGAATTTTAAAACCAAGTGCTAATTTTTGCCATCCATTCCATAGTAATAAACCAGTAATAGTTAATAAAAATAAACTGATTCCCACAAAACCTAAAACAGTTTTGCCAATAATTCCTGCTAATAACTCTGTATGAAATTTAATAAAAATAGGGTCAAAAGTATTATTTCTTTGGTATATTTGTAATATTTATCCTGATTGGGGATTAATATAAAAATCTTGCCGAATATTTTTATTTTTATGAATTTTTAAAGCAAGTTTTTTCATTTTGAAAATATCTTTATAACTATAATGGGATTGCTATAGCGATTGTAGATAATTAGTGGCAGTCATAGCTGATCATTTAATCAGTGGGAAGATAAGCGCCCTCCACCGTTTTTTGATAGAATTATTAATTTCCGTAACAAATTACCCCAAAAAGTATTTACCCTTGCATTAAGACAAGATAAAATGGTGTGCTATGAATGATTCTAGTTTAAGCAACAGCGCCCTCGAAATTGACGACCTCAACCCTTTAGATATGATTGAGGCAGAAATCCCCCCCAAGCCCGATCCTGACGAGATGCTGGGGTTAATTTCCCATGGCAATTTACAGGAGCAAATCAGAGGAGTAAGGGCGTTTTGCGAAATTAGCGATCATCGTGCCATCCCTTTATTAATTGAGCGTTTAACCCATACTTGCCCGTTAATTAGAGTGAGTGCCGCCTACGCTTTAGGGCGCAACACTCATCCATCAGCCGTTTCTCCCCTCATTAATACCTTACAAAATGATTGGAATGGTTATGTGCGTAAAGGAGTGGTGTGGGCGCTGGGTAATAGTGCTGATTCCAATAGCTTTAAACCTCTTCTCCATGCCCTTAAATATGACATTGTTGCGGTACGGTTGTGGTCGGCTAGTAGCATAGCAAATATCGCCAAATTAAAGTATGAAGATACTATTACAGCCATACCAGTTTTAATCAAAACCCTAAGAAAAGACCCCATTTCAGCCGTGAGAAGTAACTGCGCTTGGACTGTCGGGCGCTTATGTCGAGAATTACCTAATAATGTGGTTTATAATACTGCTATCGATGCTCTTATTGAAGCCTTAGTCGAAGATGAGGATTTAGGGGTAAAAGAAGATGCCAAAAGTGCTTTGTTAAAATTGGGCGATGCTCGTGGTTTACAAACCATTGAAGAGTTAGAGTTTGAAGGAATTATTTGATTAAGATTTCTATCTGTACTCCTATTTATCATCAACTACTTAATCTGCTTCGTCAACATACCACTTACAAAGATTTACGTCATCTTCAAGCACTAGCTTTGATGATTCATGCACTGATTTCTAGTGGTACGATTAATTTAAATGAATGGGAGGCTTATGTTTGTAGTGGTCGAGCTATTCCGTTTCTGTGGAAAGCTATGGAACATAATAGTTCTACTGTTGCTTTTCGAGAATATAAATTAATTCTCAGATTAGCACCAAAAATATTATCGGAATATGATGATGTGATGGTACTAGCAGATCGAGGGTTTGCTAATTACCAAATACTACGTTGGTTACAAACTACAAACTGGGATTATTGTTTACGTTTACCCATTGATGTCCATATGGGCAATGGTAAATGTAAAGGTAAGCAGTTAAAAACACTTTTACCTCCTGTGGGAGAAGCTACTTTTTATCACAATGTTTTTTTATGGCTAGAGAATCAATGCCAATGTAACTTAGTGTTGGCAAATGTGAGAGGAATAAATGATCCTTGGGCAATTATTACTTCAGAGAAACCTACCTTAGAAACATTATGGCAGTATGGATTGAGATTTTCTATGGAAGAATTATTTTTAGATAGTAAGTCTGGGGCATTTCAACTAGAACAGTCCAAAATTCGTAACTCAAAATCTTTAGACAGGCTATATCTGGTGGTCGCATTGGCAATCTTATTTTCCACTTCTCAAGGTATGGCAGTTCAAATTAAGGGATTACGAACTCAGGTCGATCCACATTATTCAAGGGGAATTAGTTATTTTAAAATAGGTTTGCGTTGGCTCACAGGTGTAATTCATAAAGGGAGAAATTTATTTCCACCCATGCCATTATTATCGAAAGACCCAGAACCTTGTTTCGCCTCAAAAAAAGCAAAAGAAGATTATTATGATGCCATTTGGTTCAGTCGAATAAAAGAGATAAAATACTATATTTAAAAGGATTTAAAATAAATGTGTCAGGCAGTCAGGGGCGCTGGTTTTAGGGAAAATTTTGATAAATTTCTTGACGATGCAAAAATCGAACGAATCTAACAACATTTTCATCGGCGTATATACCCATTCGATAGTTTCCTATTCTGATACGATAATAATTTGTTTCTCCTTTTAAAGGTTTAATATTGTTAATTTGTTGTAAGTTATCTAATTTTTCGATTTCTTCAATAATTAATTGAGTTTTGCGTAACAATTTTACATCTTTAATTTTTTTTATGTCTTTTTCAAAACTTTTTCTAAATTCTATTTTCATGATTTCTGTTTTAGAATTGCCATGAGCGATTCTTTTTCAACTAATTCTGTATTTTCTCCTTCTTTAATAGCTTTTAATAAGGAATTTTCTTCCATAAGGTCTATTATTAAATCTGATAATTCTTCTTTATTTTCTCTAATAACTTCTATTATTATTTCTTTTATAGTTTGTTTTAGTTGATTGTTTTCTAATGAGATATTATTCATAATACTTTAGTTCTTTTTTATGATTATACTTTATTTTAAAATTAATATGAGGCGAAGTATCATCAACCACCGTGTAATGAATTACACGGAACCAATAGTATCACGTTCAATGAATTGAACTAAGATGGTATTTATTATCTTTTGGTGTGGCAATTAAG
>JACYMF010000068.1 GCA_015272165.1 Cyanobacterium sp. T60_A2020_053 | reverse complement strand
GTGAGCTGGGTTCAGAACGTCGTGAGACAGTTCGGTCCATATCCGGTGCAGGCGTGAGAGTATTGAGAGGAGCCTTCCTTAGTACGAGAGGACCGGGAAGGACGTACCGCTGGTGTACCAGTTATTGTGCCAACAGTAAACGCTGGGTAGCCAAGTACGGAGTGGATAACCGCTGAAAGCATCTAAGTGGGAAGCCCACCTCAAGATGAGTACTCTGGTGTAAGGTCACGGGAAGAACACCCGTTTATAGGCACAAGGTGGAAGTGCAGTAATGTGCGGAGCCGAAGTGTACTAACAGACCGTCAGCTTGACCTCCTATCTTGATTCATCTATACAGTCTTGAGGGTTTATTCCTCGCAATTTTGACAGGTGTATGTAGCACGGTGGAACCACTACGACCCCATCCCGAACTCGTGGGTGAAACATTGTAGCGGCGACGATACTTAGGGGGTAGCCCCTCGGGACAATAGTTCTATGCCTGTCTTCATCATTCTAAAAGCGCCCCTCTGCGGGTGCCTTTTTTTTGACTATTTATATTTATCTATGAATAATGTAAAAAATATTGATTAGAATATATAGTTCAAAAATGGAAAAATGGTGAGACAATAGAAATTATTGAGCTCATCAATTATTTATGACTAACAGAGAATTTTATCAAGGAATACAGTATTTTCAAGAAGAGTTACCCTATTTTCAAAAATATGGACAACAAAGTGCCATTGCTGAAGGTGAAAAACGAATTGAGTCTGTAGATGATCAGGCCATATATCAGACATTATTAGGAGCAGATGCGTTACGTTATTTAACTTTACATATCACGGCTAGTAAGGAATCTGGGCATCCGGGAGGCTTTGCTAGTAGTGCTGACGTAATCGCCTCTTTGGTGATGTTAGGACATAAAAATTTAATTACTGAGGTTGGACATCACGCGCCAGGTTATTATAGTGCGGTGTTTTTAGATCAATCCTTGGAAAGCATGGGCATTTACACAGTGGAAGAATTAAGCGCCCGCTTCCGTGAAATGCACGGGTTGTTAGGACATTTATCGGGTCAAATTCCGGGACTATTAAGTCCAGCAGGTCCTTTGGGACAAGGGCAACATTTTGCTATGGCAGGAGCAAAACTACACCCGGGGGTATTATTCCCTGTGACTATCGGTGATGGTGGTTTAGGTGAACCTTATATCATGAGTAGTTTCGGTCATTTTAACACAGCATACCCTGAGATAACTAATTTTTTACCGATTCTTGTTTGGAATGGTTATTCTCAAGAGCATCATAGTATGGTTTCCACCAAATCCAATGAGGAAATGATTTCTTATTGGCGTGGTAATGGCTTTGCTGAAGTAATATTGGTAAATGCGAAAGATTTTGATGACAGCAACCAAGAGGGTGATTATGTGGACAGTACCCAATTCTCTTTTGAGAATCGTTTAGCCTTCACGAAAGCAGTTTTAGAAGCCACAGATAAAGCCAGTCAATCTGCTCTTAATGGCACTTTAACGGTGTTAATCATTAAACAATTGAAAGGGGCTGGGGTGCATAAAACTGGTTCTCAATCCCATAATCTTTATCCGGGGGATAGTCTTGATAAGGATTATATCATTTCTGCATTACAGGGAAGGGCATTGAGTAAATCGGCATGGGAGTTAGTACGTACTAACTTTGTTCGTTCTAATGGCGGTCCTAATGTGGCAGTAGCCGTCACTGAAAAAGAATTGCCTTTAGCTGATTTGGGGACTTTGCCCATGACTGAATATAATGTGGGAGGGGATCGGAAAGTTGCTACTACTGCGATGGGAGAAATGGTAGTTCATGTTGGCAAAAATGATCCTCATTTTTTGGTAACGAATGCTGACGGTAATGCGGCATCGGGAATCAATAATATTAATGTTGGTTTAAAAATCGTTCACCCTACCACCGATGAAATTTATTTTCAACAGCCTCAAGGACAAGTTTATGAGCCTTTGAGTGAGGATGCGTGCGCTGGTTTGGCGGTGGCTCAAGCCTTATTCGGCGCCCGTACGTTATGGTGTTCTTATGAGTCTTTTGCGATCAATGGTTTACCTATTTGGCAGACTGTGACTCAAGCCATGGCAGAATTGAGAAGGGAAACCCCTTCTACTATTACTTTATTTACGGCAGGGGCGCTGGAGCAAGGGCGCAATGGTTGGACTCATCAACGCCCGGAAATCGAAAACTATTTCGCTGGTATGATGCGCAATGGTAATATTTTTCCTCTTTTTCCTTGTGATGCTAATAGTATTCAGGAATGCTATCGGTGGGCGCTGAATACCAGAAATAAAGGGATTACCATTACTGCTAGTAAGTCTCCTTTACCTATCCGCACTACTTTTGAGCAAACTCAAGAGGCTTTGGCTAAAGGTGCTGTAATTTTACATGAGTCTGAGGGAGATAAAAAAATCGTTTTTGCTGTCATTGGTGATATGACTTTAATCCCCGTTTTTGAAGCCACTCAAATTTTAGAATCTTTGGGGTATGGAGTGCGCATTGTCTCAGTTATTAATCCACGCCGTTTATATCGCCCGACAGATGTGGCTTGGGATACTTGCACCGCTTCTGATGGTGAATTTTTAGATGATACTGGTTTTGAAAGTCTATTTGGTGGGGATGGTTTAATTGGTGTGACTGGTGGCACGAGCGCTATGTTAGAACCGATTATGTTGCGTAGTAATGCACCCCGTGACGTTTTTGCGTGGAAACGAGGAGAAACTACTGCCAGCGCCCCTCAACTCATGGCATTTAATGGAATTACTGCTGAGGCTTTAGTTAATCGAGTTAAACAGTTTTAAGCATAGCTGTAAAGGTGTCAGGTATCGGGTGTTAGGTATTAGGTTTGAAAATTACACCTGCAACCTGAAACCTTTGCCCTTCACCTCAATACACCACTTTTTCAGCAACCCCTAGGTAAAGATTGAATTGTAATGAAACTTAATGGAAAATGACATAAATTCAGTTTAATCTAAGAAACTAAGCAATAAAATTGTCTTTGTAAATTTTTATAAACAGAATCTTAATAAATTAGGAATAGGTTAAATATGAGCATAAATCTAGCTACCATGTTGAGAGAAGGCACAAAAAAATCTCATTCTATGGCAGAAAATATGGGATTTATTAAATGCTTTTTAAAAGGGGTTGTAGAAAAAAACTCTTATCGTAAATTAGCAGCAAATCTTTACTTTGTTTACAGCGCCATGGAAGAAGAAATGGAGCGTCTCAAAGAGCATCCCCTTGTCAGTAAAATTTATTTTCCTGAACTTAATCGCCAAGAAAGTTTAGCCCAGGACCTACAATTCTATTATGGTGCTAACTGGAAAAATGAAATATCCATCAGTGTTTCTGGTCAAGCCTACGTTGATAGAATCAGAGCAATTGCTCAAAATGAGCCAGAATTATTTGCAGCGCACTCCTACACTCGTTATTTAGGAGACCTTTCGGGAGGACAAATTCTTAAAAATATAGCTCAAAAAGCAATGAATTTAGATTCACAAGGCACAGCGTTTTATGAATTTGAAGCTATTGACGATGAAAAAGCCTTCAAAAATAAATATCGTGCGGCATTAAATGATTTTCCAGTAGATCAAGAAACTGCCGAGAAAATTGTTCAGGAGGCAAACGATGCTTTTGCTATGAATATGAAATTATTTCAAGAATTAGAAGGTAATTTAGTGATGGCAATTGGTAAAATGTTATTCAATAGTTTAACTAGCCGTCGTCGTCGTGGTAGCACTGAAAATAGAGCAGATGCAGAGTTAGCTACCGCAGAATAATCTTAATTTCTCCGTTTTGATTTAATTCCCCCTGTCTTTCTGGCAGGGTTTTTTTGTGAGGGGAGGTGCGTCAGGCTTCGGGTGTCAGGTTTCAGGTGAAATGTTTATAAATTAAAGGGTTAAGCCAAATCGTTATTTTTCACAAATTCCTAGTTATCCTAAAGTATTTGATTTATAAGCATTGAAACCTTTGCCCCTTGCCCTTTTAACTTTGCCCTTTTAAAACCTTTTCCCTTCCCATTGTAATTGTCCATTTTTATCAACCTCTACTTGTGACTTTTTACTTGATAAACCGTGATATGTGACAAATTTAACCATAAAATAGTGAAAAGGATTATATAATGAACATTTTTGAAAGTCAAAAGTGTAGATCAAATTAGCAAGAGAATCAAACATCAACATGAAGCAATATCAAAGAAGTTCCGTGCTAGTCATTGGCGGTGCCGAAGATAAAGTGCATGGCAGGGAAATATTACAAACCTTTTGGCACTGTGCGGGGGGCGCTGATGCTATTATCGGGATTATTCCCTCAGCTTCACGAGAACCAACTATTATTGGAGAGCGTTATATCTCCATTTTTAATGATATGGGGGTTAAAGAGCTTAAAGTTTTAGACGTGCGCGATCGCACACAGGGAGAAGATAAAACCTATCAAGAGTATGTGGAAAACTGCACGGGAATTTTCATGACAGGGGGAGATCAACTGCGTCTTTGCGGTTTATTAGCTGATACCCCTCTGATGGAAAGAATTCGTCAAAGGGTGAAATTAGGTGAAATTGCTCTTGCTGGAACAAGTGCCGGTGCAGCAGTTATGGGTCATCATATGATCGCAGGTGGTAGTAGCGGAGAATCTCCCAATCGAGCTTTAGTTGATATGGCAATGGGTTTAGGGTTTATTCCTGAAGTCATTGTAGATCAACATTTTCACAATCGCAATCGGATGTCACGATTATTGAGTGCGCTCTCTAATCATCCTGAACGTTTAGGCATCGGTATTGATGAAGATACCTGCGCCCTTTTTACTCCCGATCATCATCTGGAAGTGGTCGGAAAAGGTACTGTTACCGTTGTAGATGCCCAAGCAATGAATTATACCAATCAAGGTAAAATAGAAGCGGAAGCGCCCCTCGCCCTGCATAATTTAAGGGTTCATATTCTTTGTCATGGAGATCGTTATAATCGCAAAACCCATCAACCTAGCCCGGCTGTTGTCGATTAAATGGACAAGGAGACAGGGGGAAGGGGAAGCAGAGGGGAAAGGGAGAAAGGGAGAAAAAATTTAGAATTTAGAATTTAGAATTTAGAAAACAATTACTTCTGCATTCCTTCCATTATGCATTATCAATTGTCCATTAACTTAACATAATGTTCATGTTGAACAGTTAAAGTAACCAAATAAACGAGATCATTAATAATGGCTCTTTAGTTAAAGTAGCGTCTAAAATCAGAAATAGCATGAAAATCCTCAAAACTCAGACCCTTAGAGGTCCTAACTATTGGAGTATCCGCCGTCCAAAACTTGTACAAATGCGTCTTGACTTGGAAGATGTCGCTGACAAACCATCAAATTTAATACCCGGATTTTATGAAGGATTAGTACAAGTATTACCCAGTCTAATTGAACATTTTTGTTCACGAGACCATCGAGGCGGTTTTCTGGAAAGAGTCCAAGAAGGGACATATATGGGTCACATTATTGAACACATTGCCCTCGAACTTCAAGAATTAGCAGGAATGCCTGTGGGGTTTGGGCGCACGAGAGAAACTAGCACTTCCGGAGTTTATAATGTTGTCTTTGAGTATGTGTATGAGGAAGCCGGGCGCTATGCTGGAAGAGCTGCCGTAAGACTATGCAATTCTATTATCAATACTGGGAGCTATTCCCCCGAAGAATTGGCTCAAGATATTTCTGACTTAAACGATTTGAGAGCAAACTCTGCTCTAGGTCCTTCCTCCGAAACCATTATCAAAGAAGCTGAAACTCGCTCTATCCCTTGGATGATGTTAAGCGCCCGTGCGATGGTACAGTTAGGGTATGGGGTAAATCAAAGACGTATTCAAGCAACTCTCAGCAGTAACACAGGTATTTTAGGAGTAGAGTTAGCTTGTGATAAGGAAGGCACAAAAACCACCCTCAGAGATGCTGGGATTCCTGTGCCTAGGGGTACAGTAATTTACTATTTAGATGAGTTGGAGGGCGCTGTTGAGGATGTGGGGGGTTATCCCATCGTGATTAAACCTTTAGACGGGAATCATGGTCGAGGTATCACCATTGACGTTAATAGTTGGGAAGACGCAGAAGAAGCCTACGAAGTTGCCAGTGCTGCTTCAAAAACTCGCTCGGTAATTGTGGAAAGATTTTATAAAGGCAATGATCATCGTTTATTGGTCATCAACGGCAAATTGGTAGCTGTGGCGGAAAGAATCCCAGCGCTCGTCACCGGTGACGGAAAATCCACCATAGAAAAACTAATCGACCAAACAAACCTTGATCCTAACCGTGGGGATGGTCATGATAATGTTTTAACTAGGATTAGCGTGGATCGTACTTCTTTGGAGGTTTTGAAAAGACAAGGTTTCACCATTGCCACAGTACTACCACAAGGAGAAGTGGCTTATTTACGAGCTACGGCTAATCTTAGCACTGGGGGCATCGCCATTGATCGCACTGATGATATTCACCCTCAAAATGTCTGGATTGCAGAGCGTGCTGCCAAAATTATTGGTTTAGATATTGCCGGTATTGATGTTGTTACCCCTGACATTACTAAACCCCTGTCAGAAGTAGATGGGGTTATTGTCGAGGTGAATGCAGCGCCCGGGTTTAGGATGCACGTTGCGCCTTCTCAAGGTTTACCACGCAATGTGGCAGCGCCCGTCATCGATATGCTATACCCAGATCATCAATCCAGCCGGATTCCCATCCTAGCGGTAACAGGTACGAACGGCAAAACTACCACCACGAGATTACTTGCCCATCTCTACCGTCAAACGGGGAAAGTAGTCGGTTATACCAGCACTGATGGTATTTACCTTGGGGAATATATGGTGGAAAAAGGTGATAATACTGGTCCTCTGAGTGCTGGAGTGATTTTGCGTGATCCCACTGTGGAAGTAGCGGTTTTGGAGTGTGCCAGAGGGGGGATTTTACGCTCTGGTTTAGCATTTGATACCTGTGATGTGGGAGTTGTCCTCAATGTGGCAGCGGATCATCTTGGTTTAGGGGATATTGATACTATTGAACAAATGGCAAGGGTTAAAGGCGTTATTGCTGAGACTGTTAATGCTGAAGGTTACGCTGTTCTCAATGCAGATGATCCTCTGGTAGCACGAATGGCTCAAAATGTCAAGGGTAAAGTTGCTTATTTTTCCATGACTGACAAAAACCCTATTATTATCGATCATTTACGCCGTGATGGTATTGCCGCCATTTACGAAAATGGTTATCTATCCATTTATGAAGGGGAATGGACTTTAAGAATTGAGAAAGCGGAAAATATCCCCGTTACCATGAAAGGCATGGCTCCATTTATGATTGCTAATGCTTTGGCGGCTTGTTTGGCTGCCTTTGTCAATGGGGTGGACATTGAGTTAATTCGTCAAGGGGTGCGCACTTTTAACCCCGGCGCCCTCCAAACTCCCGGTAGAATGAATTTATTTGACCTCGATAATTATTCCGTTTTGGTGGATTATGCCCATAATCCGGCTGGTTATGAGGCGGTGGGCGCTTTTGTTCGGAACTGGAATGGCGATCGCCTCGGTGTTGTCGGTGGTCCGGGTGACAGAAGAGATGAGGATTTGATCCTCCTCGGTAAAATTGCTGCCCAAACTTTTGATCATATCATTGTTAAGGAAGATGACGATAATCGAGGTAGGGAGAGGGGCGCTGTGGCTGATTTAATAGTTAAGGGTATTGTGGAGCAAAATCCTGAAGCCTCTTACGATGTAATTCTTGATGAAATCAAAGCAGTGGAAACGGGTTTGGCAAAAGTCAAAAAAGATGGTTTAGTGGTCATTTTTCCTGAAAGTGTCTCTCGTATCATTACCATGATTGAACAATATCAAAATAGTAACTGACGTTACGCACTGATTCAAATGTTACGTTAAGGGAGGTTTCAGGTAGCAGGT